>CADBPE010000086.1 GCA_902796475.1 uncultured Ruminococcus sp. | reverse complement strand
TCTGCGGAGCGCGACCAAGGGCGCTGCCCTTGGATCCTGCAAGCCTTTGAAAAGGCTTGAGCGAAACTTTTGTGTTGTGGTTTTTGGCTTGATATTTTGGGGCGCGGGCAGCTTGCCGCCTTGGGCGAAACTTTTGTGTTTATTCCGTACTTAGTTTCACGGATTCAGGTATAAAAAACTTTTATTCACTTTCGTCAAATTTCAGGTCAATTGTCTTGCCGTCAAAACCGCACTCCGCTGCCGGAAAAATATCTGCGGCGGCGGAAAGCCCCTCCTCAGGCTCAGAAAGCGATGGACTGTAATGTGTCAGCCACAGTCTGCGCACTCCGGCTTTTTCTGCAATGGCGGCGGCTTCGGAAAATATCATGTGTCTGGTCTCTATCGCTCTCGGCAGTTTATCGTTGTCCGAAAACATTCCTTCACAAATGAACAGATCGGCTCCCTTGGCATTCTCCGCGATAGTATCTGTCGGGCGGGTATCGGTTGTGTAGGTCACACGCAGTCCCTTCCTTGCGGGTCCCATGACCATATCGGGTGTGTAATGCCTGCCCTCATACTCTGCCGCGCCCTTTTTCTGCAGTACGCTCCACAGCTTCATCGGAACATTGTTCAGCCTTGCCAGCTCAGGATCAAACTTTCCCGCTCTGTCCATGTCAAAGCGGTAGCCAAGACACGGTATGCCGTGTTTTACCGGAAAAGGCGTTATCCTCAGCGCATCGGTCTGAAAAGTAAAACCGCTGCCGGTATATTCAACACAGCGCAGCTCATAGGTCAGGTTCGGAGCTATCATGCACAGCGCTCTTACTATCCGTGTAAGTCCCGCAGGACCAACAATAGTCACAGGCTCCGTCCTGCCCTCACTGCACAGTGTGAGCAGAAATCCCGGCAGACCGGAAATATGATCGGCATGAAAGTGAGTTATACATATAACGTCTACCGGCTTAAAGCGCAGACCTGCGCACTTCATGGCTATCTGAGTGCCTTCTCCGCAGTCAACAAGGACCGAATGTCCGTTGGTGTTCAGCAGACACGACGAAAGCCAGCGATTCTTCAGCGGCATCATTCCTGATGTTCCTGTAAGGGTCACGTTCAGCATTGGTTCACTCTCCTTTCATGCTGTTTTCCATAAGCTCAAAAAGCTCCTCACGGGTCATAATGCAGTTGAGCACTGCCAGAAGCGAATTTGCGGTAAGCTTTTCAGGCAGTCCGAGACGTTTTTTCAGCTCGTTACGTCTTTCTGACGCAGACGGCGAACCGGTAAGTCCCAGCTCGTAAAGGTCGGCTTTTGTAATATCCCGGGCGGCTTTTTCACGTCCTGCGGTAATCTCACATTCTGCCCCGGAACGTGCGATAGCGCGGCTGATGATCTCCTCGGAAAGTCCCTCGACTCCAAGCTTGCCCTCCTTTGAGGGCGCCGTCTTGCGCCTTTCCTTGCCGAAAACGTCAGGAATGTAGGCATGCTTTATTTTGTCGGGCGGCACTGCGCCCTTGAGGAAATTCCGGATAACAAAGCCCGCTCCGTCGCTGTCGGTAAGTACAAGTATCCCTCTGACCTGAGCAAGATGACGGATAAGCGCAAGCTTTTCCCTGTCCCGAAAAACGCCGAAGCCCTCGGTGGTTATGATAAGTCCGTCAATGAAATTCGAGAGCTTTATTTTGTCGTACTTGCCCTCAACAATGACGGCTTCTTTTATTTTTATCATAAAATACCTCCATTTGCTCAGGATATCAGCTGCCGTGCATTTTTTCGGTCTCGGATATCAGCTTGGCAATAAGCGTTTCTATAAGTATCTGTCTGTCTGCCGGCTTGCTTTTCAGCGTCATGTCCGTTTCAAGAATAATATCGAGAATCCTTCTCAGCGCAGAGGTCTTGTAGCGTGAAGCCCGCTGACCGGCATTTTTCAGCAGGAACTCACGCCTTCCGTATTTGAAATCGGAAGCCGCCTGGGAGATCGAAACTCCGCTTTCCGCAGCAACCTTTGCCCTGTACATATCAAGATATACAGAGCTGAGCGTGGAAAGAATGATCTCAGGCTTCTCGTTCTGTTCAAAAAGGTCGCGCAGCTGCTTGTATGCTCCGCTGTGATCGCCGGCTGCAAGACAATCCGAAAGCGCAAAAATACGCGCCTCGGTGTTTCGCGCGACTAAAATATCAATTATCTCCTCGGTTATTTCGCCGCTGTTTGCATAAGCCGAAAGCTTGTCTATCTCGTTTTTAAGAGCGGTCATGTCGGAGCCGCTCAGAGCGATGATCCTTGAAGCGTTGCGCGGTGAAAGCAGGCAGCCGTTTCTCTCCGCCCATGTAACAAGCACCTTTTCAAGAGAGGAATTGTCTTTCTTGGCAAACTCTGCAACAGTGCCGAATTTCTGAACGGCTGCGGCAAGCTTCTGAAGCTTTGTGGTTTTCTTGTCTCCGGATTTTTTTGCGTCGCCTGAAAGAGTAGGCATTGTAAAGATAAGCACCGTTGAGGGTGAAACGTCCTCGCAATACTGCATGAGAAGCTTCAGATCGGATTCGGGTAGAGCATCGATATTCATATCCGACACCACCACGCACTTGTATTTTGAAAACATCGGGAACTGCTCGCAGGCTGAGAATATCTCTTCAAGCTCCGCTCCAGATGATAATTTTACAAAGTCAAACTCCGAAGGAGATTTTCCGGCTATTTTTTCGCACAGCTTCGCCGTATAGTTTTTAACAAGAAATTTTTCCTCGCCATAGATAAGATACACCCTGTCAGGCTCTCCCGATGACAGCTTTTTTTTAAATTCGGACTCGGTCAGCTTAGCCAATTACTTTCCCTCACTTCTGTTAAATGGTCGTTCCTGTCGAGCCTGAGCGTAATGCTGCCGTCCTCGTATGTACGGCGAACGGCTGCGGCGCCATAAAGCTCCCTGTATGTTATATCGCTGTACTTTTCACTGTCTGAGATTATCAGAGTACCAAAACCCAGCAGATCAGTATTTTCCTGTTCTCCGTTCACTATCAGGATATCGGCGCTGCGCCATTCCTCCGGCAGATACGCGCAGTCGGTACCGCCGCAGCACAGCAGGATACGCAGTCCTTTCACACGCACAAAAACGGCGCACGCCTTGTATTTCCGCAGACTTTCAATGCTTATCCCGCCTGTCTCAACGTCGTGTATCTTACCGTCAACGGCGTTGAATCCGAACACCTGCGAACACCCTTTCAAAGACTCTCTTACACCATCGCTGCAGCTTTCGGCATCATAAACTCCGGCAGTGTAAACATCAAGCTCGTTCAGCAGCCTCTCCGCAAAGGAAGAAACACTTCTGTCCCTGCCGAGCAGAAGAAGATGATCCGCTTTTCCGTATGAGCGCTTTACTATCTCGCTCACTGTATCATTCATAAAGGAGCGGTCTCCGCCGCAGGCAAGAACAACACTTGTATCGCCGTATCTGACCAGCGCTGTCACGCCCTGACCCGTATCAGGCACAAAAACGGTCACAGTTTCCTTCTGAATGAAATAGTCCGCAGTATATCCGAAAATGAACGTCAGCACAGCGGCAAGCGCAAAAAGCCGCACACGGAAACGCATTTTTCTTTGAAAATAAAGCGCAGCCGCAAGAGCAGCGCACAGGACCACCCACAAAGGCACAAAGCTGTAATACAGCTCAACTCTTGCAAAAGGCAGTCCGGACACCATTTCCGCAGAAAAAAGTATCTGCCTTATAAGGATCATCGTTATATACGAAAAGGGCGCTGCAAGGATCGGCAGCAGGTATCCCATAACAAGCATAAGCAGTATGCTTCCCATAAGCAGCGGCAGAGTAAATGTGACCAGCAAGGAGGATAGCACTCCGTAAAGCGGCACCTGACGGAAATACAGTATCGTGACCGGCAGAGAAAACAGCACTGCCGACAACGTGACGGTGATAATATCAACAAGCGAACGCCCCGCCGAAATAATAAAGCTTCGCCGTCTGATATTCTTTCCCTTCTGCACAGGAAAAAGACGGCCGTTTATCCATGCCGACATTGGCTTTTGCGCAGTGATAATGCCGAAGGTCGCCGAAAATGACAGCAGCAGACTGATATCAGCGGCTGCATAGGGCTTAGCGGCAAGTATCACTAAAAGCGAAAGTCCCAGAGCCGCCACTGGGTCGCTCCTGCGGAAGATAAGGGCGCATATCAGCATAACGATCTGCATTATGCCTGCTCTGACCACACTCGGAGGGAATCCCGCAAGCGCCATATACAGCACAAGTACCGCAATGCAGATAAGCGCAGCTGTACGTTTTTTCATTCTGAGCAGTCCTGTGAAAAGCAGCATGATGAGGTGCACTATTATAGCAGCGTGCAGACCTGATACCACTATGACGTGCGAAAGTCCGGCAATGCGCAAAGATTCAAGTGTTCCGCTGTCGAGAGAATGGCTGTCTCCGAGCAGGAACGCCTTTGCGAATGCCGCCTCATTCTGCGGAAGAAGCATATCCGTCTTTTCGCAGACGAGCCTGCGCAGCATGAGCGGATAATAGTAAATCGGTTTGTCCTCCTGCGGTCTTATCGCAGCGGTTTGCGGATATGACAGTCTTGCCCTGTAAGCAACGCCTTTGGATATGTCATATATATTCTGCGACGCCGAAAGCTTCACATCGGCAGCGATAATATCGGAGGGAGAAACATTCAGCGGTTCATCGCAGTAAACGAGCAGCTTTACATCATGGTACAGCTTTCCGTCACGGGATCTCAGGCTTTTTGCGTTTACGCTGTAATAGAAGCGGCCGTTCTGCTCATAGGGCAGATCGGTCAGTTCCGCCTCTATAACTGCCGGTTTTCCTGCAAGATTTGCGACAGGCGTTATTTTTGCTGCGGTATACGCTCCTACCGACACAAAAGCCGCAAGAGCTGCGGCAAGCGCCAATGGCACATTTCCGTTTTTTCTGAGATATGCGCTTTTGAGCGAAACGGCAAAACACAGCAGAAGTACAGCGCCGATCGGCAGCAAAGCTCCCTGTCCCAAAAATACAGCGGCCGCTGATGCAGCCAGATAGACGAAGCCTGTTACTGCAAGCGGTCGCTTCATAACGCTACCTCCAAGGATCACGATGTCATAAACTTAAAAAACAAAAAGCACAAAGGTTTCGCTCAATGCGGCAAGGCGGTGAAGGAAACCGTTAACTGACAACTCAGCACATTTCAATCTTGAGCTTTGTGCCGCCAAGAAGATGGAAGTGCAGGTGGAACACACTCTGACCGGCATCTGCGCCGCAGTTTGATACTACACGGTAACCGCTTTCGGCAACGCCAAGCTCCTTTGCAAGCTTTGCGGCAACCTCATAAATGTGTGAGATAACCGCGCTGTTCTCCGGAGTTACATCGTTGACGGACGCAATATGCTCCTTTGGAACAATAAGAACGTGTACGGGCGCCATTGGATTTATGTCATAAAAGGCATAAACAGTTTCGTCCTCGTAAACCTTCTTTGAAGGGATCTCACCGCTGATGATCTTGCAGAAAATACAACTCATAATTATTTCTCCTTTATTTTATTATTATTTTAACAGCTCACGGCTGTCAGTTTTCTACCTGAGAAAGCAGTTCCTCGGCATAGTCAAGAGTCGCTTTGGTCATCTCTACGCCGCCGATTATCCTTGCAAGCTCGTTTCTCCTGCCCTCATGGTCAAGCAGGGTAACGCCTGTGTATGTCTTGCCGTCCTTGACGGTTTTGGCTATCTTAAAATGACTGCCGGCAAGCGCGGCTATCTGAGCCTGATGGGTAACGCAAAGCACCTGACGGCTGCGCGATACCTCCTTCAGCTTCAGACCGACCTTCTGTGATGCGCTGCCGCTGATACCGGTATCTACCTCGTCAAAAATCAGGGTGTCGATATCGTCGGTATCGGCAAGAACATTTTTTATTGCAAGCATCATTCTCGAAAGCTCACCGCCGGAAGCTATCTTTGCAACGGGCTTAGGGTCCTCGCCCGGATTGGCTGAGATAAGTATTTCAACGCTGTCGCAGCCCGAAGAATTGAGCTCGCACCTGTCCTGCCGGACAACAAGCTCCACATTCGGCATATCAAGGTACGACATTTCCGCCTTTACCTGAGAAGCAAACTGACGGGCGACCTCCCTGCGCTTGTCCGAAAGAGACTTGGCAAGTTCAAGAGCCTCATTATAGGCATTGCGGCAGTTCTGCGCAAGAGCCTCCCTGTTTTCCTCGTAGCGCTCAAGATATTCCAGCTCCTTGCGGGCATTCTCTAAAAATTCCAGCATCTCGGCTATGGTGGGGCCGTACTTGCGGCCAAGCCTGTTTATAAGGTCTATCCTGTCCTCGATCTCTTCAAGGCTCTCAACATCGCTGTCGGCATCCTCCGACATGGCAACGACCTCATTGTAGCAATCCTCTATCTCATACACGGCGTTTTGCAGACGTTCCGCAATACCCTCGGCGTCCTGATATACACTCGTTATGCTGCTTATGGAATCGCATGCGCCTTCAAGGGACTGTATAGCGCCGTCGGTTTCATCGCCGCCGTTGAGGAACTCCCGCACCTCGCTGAGAGCAGAGGCTATCTTCTCCTTGTTTTCGATAAGCATGCGCTGTTCAAGAAGCTGCTCATACTCACCCTCGTAAAGTTCAGCCTGTTCAAGCTCGTTTACCTGATAGCTAAGAAGATCGACTCTGCGCTCACGCTCGGCTTCGTCATATTTTGCCTTGTCCAGTTCCGCCTTGAGTGAGCGGTATTTTTTGTAGGCAGCCTGATATTCCGCAATATCTCCGGAAAGCCTGCCAAGCTTGTCAATGTAATTTATGTGCAGCTCGGGTGACATAAGCTCGTAGCTCTCGTGCTGACCGTGAATGTTTATCAGGTACACACCCACCGCACGAAGGACCGCAGCCGTTGCGGGTCTGCCGTTAATGCGGCATCTGCCCTTGCCTGTTGTGCTGAACTCACGCTGCAGAATGACCACATCATCCTCAGCATCGAAGCCGTACTCCTGAAGAGTCTGCAAAGCCTTTTCGCATGGGTCGGAAAATTCCGCGCTGACAAAAGCGGTATCGCATCCGTTTCTGATAAGATCGCGGCTTGTTCTGCTGCCGAGTATGGCGTTGATGGAGTCGATTATGATAGACTTGCCGGCGCCGGTCTCACCTGTTAGAACATTCAGTCCCTTGCCGAAATCAATGCTTGTCTTTTCGATAACTGCAATGTTTTCTATATAAAGATTCGTAAGCATACTTTAACCTCACGGTACAAAATTAGTATTCTTCTCATTCATAAGCCTTTTCAGGTCGTTCACAAGAGAAGCGGAAGCAGAGTCTGTTCTTGCGGCGACAAATATAGTGTCATCGCCCGCAATTGTGCCAAGAATACCGGCTCTTTCGGTAGCGTCAAGAGCCGCGCAGACCGCCTGAGCCATTCCTGTGCGTGTTTTTATCACCACAAGATTATGCGAACTTTCAACGCTGGTAACAGCAGTAGAAAACAGATAGGAACGTGACTCTCTGTCGTCATTCTGCACCATTTCCGAGGCATACTTGTAGGTGCCGCTGCCGCTGAGTATCTTAATAAGCCGCATTTCCTTGATATCTCTGGAAACGGTGGCCTGCGTAACATGAAAACCATCGTTTTTAAGCATTTCAAGAAGCTCCGACTGAGTTTCAACGTCATTTTCCTTAATAAGCTCCAGTATCCGCGCTTGTCTTCGTGTTTTCATAACTGCCTGCCTTTCTCCGTGAATTTGTCGTTCAGCACCTTATAGAACGTCCTGTCCTTCAGCTTGATGAACTCCGTTTCGGCATCGGATTCGCTGATTATAATGGTATCGCTCTTTTTTATGGTAACGGTCACAGCTCCGTCAATGGTAAGGAACACCTCTGTGTCGTCATCGCATGAAGCATTGACGGCAAGCCTTGAATGATGGCTGAATACCACAGGTCTTGCAAAAAGCGAATGTGAGCACACGGGCGTCATAAGGATACATTTCATCGTAGGCTCTACCACCGGTCCGCCTGCGGCAAGCGAATAAGCGCTTGATCCCGTAGGCGTGGAAAGGATAAGTCCGTCAGCCCGGTAGCTGCATATATATCCGTTATCGGCTGCCAGAGAAACATCTATATCTATAAGTCTTGACAGAGAGCCTCTTGATATAACAGCATCGTTCATTGCCCTGAACTCGCGCTCGCCGTTTTCGCCTTTATGAACGATCTTCAGAAGCATGCGCTTTTCGATGGTATAGCTGCCGTCCTTGAGCCGTGAGAGCATATCAAGCTCGTCGGTCTCCAGCTCGGCGGCAAAGCCAAGCCTGCCCGTATTGACGCCAAGAAGCGGCTTGTTATGATATGAAGCATGATAAGCCGCATGTATTATAGTGCCGTCGCCGCCTATGGTAAGGATCATATCGGCAGCGCTGTAAAGCTCGTCAACGCCTTTGAAAAAGGTTATTCTTTTGTTTGCAAAGATGTCCGAATATTTTGCGGACATCATAACATTCATTCCAAGCCTGTGCAGCCTGTCAATAACGCTGAACGTCGTACCTGATGCGTTCCTCTTTGTAAGATTGGGTATAACGGCTACCTTGCCAATACTTTTCATAAAAGCACTTCCCTGTCATTTATCAAGCTGATCGTGGGATATTGCTACTGTGCCATCTATATCAATGCCCGATGCGGCTTTGGGGTCGTCAGAACGCCTGATGTGCAGAAGATATTCGATATTTCCTTCCGGTCCCTTTATGGGGGAATAGTCAAGCCCCAGCACGTCAAAGCCGTTTGCAAGGCAGAAATCGTATATTTTTTTAATTACTGCCTTATGCACCTCACGGTCACGCACAACGCCATTTTTGCCCACATTGCCCCTGCCCGCTTCAAACTGCGGCTTTATAAGCGCAACTGCTTCGGCGTTTTCCCTGAGCAGCGGTCTAACCGCCGGAAGGACCAGTTCAAGAGAAATAAAGCATACGTCTACGCTGAAAAAGTCGATCCCGTCGGGCACCTGTTCTTCTGTAATGTACCTTACGTTTGTCCGTTCAAGATTGACCACACGCTCATCGTTTCTTAGCTTCCAGTCAAGCTGACCGTAGCCCACATCAACGGAATAAACCTTCACTGCGCCGTTTTGCAGCATACAGTCGGTAAAACCACCCGTAGAGGCGCCTATATCCATAGTTATCATGCCGTCGAGCTTCAGAGAAAAGCTGTTCACTGCCTTTTCCAGCTTCAAGCCGCCGCGGCTCACATATCTGGGTCTGGCGCCTCTCATCTCAAGCTTTACATTTTCCGGATACGCTGTGCCGGGCTTGTCGGACTTCTGCCCGTCAACATATATTATTCCCGACATTATAAGCGCCTTCGCTTTTTCCCGGCTTTCGGCAAATCCGGCTTCATACACCATCAGATCCAGTCTTTTTTTTGATGGCATCTTTCTTTCCTCCAATACTGACGTCGTTTGTTATCTTTATCTCTATCATTTTTGAATCAAGTCCCGCTTTGTGCAGCGCAGACTTCGTTTTTGCCTGCGGTACAAAGCCGTTGAGCGCCGTAAGGTGAAATTTCCCCTTAAATCCGGTCTGATACAGACAGAACCCGAAATATTCGCCCAGACCGCCCGTTCTCACGCCCTCTTCAAAGAAGTACACGTTCTCGAACTGTTTAGCCTTCATAAGTGTGCCTATCGGCAGCGGCAGAATGGTGTTGATCTTGAGTATGCACACGTCTATGCCGTGTGCGGCAAGCTTTTTCTTTGCAAAGCACGCCTGAGAGAACTCTCTGCCGTAGGTAACAATAAGGATCTTTGCGTCCTCATTTCCATAGGTCGAAAACGGCTTGCCGGTAAACTTGTAATCCTCCGGCATATATAATTCTCCGCCTCTGGGATAGCGCACAGCGGCAACTCCCTCTGTACTGAACAATGCCTTTTCAAGCGCGGCATTAAGCTCAATGAAGCTTGACGGAGAATAGACCGTTACATTTGGTATCGTGCGAAGAAAAGCGACATCATAAATACCCTGATGAGTTTCTCCGTCCTCGCCAACAATACCCGCCCTGTCTATGCACAGGACTATATGAAGATTCTGAAGCGCAGCGTCATGCAGTATCTGGTCATATCCCCTTTGAAGGAACGTGGAATACACTGCGAAAACCGGCAGCATACCGTTTGCCGCAAGACCTGACGCAAATGTTATTGCATGCTCCTCGGCAATACCGACATCATAGAATCTGTCCTTGAACTTTTTTGAAAATGCGCTCAGACCCGTTCCGATAGACATTGCTGCGGTTATTGCGCACAAGCGCTTTTCCGTCATGGCGATCTCGCACATTTTTCTGCCGAAAATATTTGAATACCCTTCTCCTGCGGAACGCGGCTCGCCTGTTTCAACATCGAAAGCCGATACACCGTGAAAGCTCTTCGGATCGCTTTCGGCATAGCCGTAGCCCTTGCCCTTTTTGGTACAGACATGTATCAGCACCGGTGAATTCTTGCGCTTTGCCGCTCTCAGCGCAACTTGAAGCTGTTCTATGTTATGCCCGTCATAGGGTCCGTAATATGTAAATCCGAACTGTTCAAAAAGGTTATTCTTCTGCCCGAAGAATTCGTCTCTCATCCAGTCCTTCACATGTTTCATGCCGCTGGTGACGGGTTTGCCCACCAACGGTACCTTTTCAAAGCGATGCACCTTTGTTTTTGCCCTTATATATCCGGGGCGTATCCTCATGCGTGAGAGAGTTCTCGCCATAGAGCCGACATTATGGGATATGGACATTTTATTGTCGTTAAGTATTACAATAAGCTTCTTGCCCGAACGTCCCGCATTATTAAGTCCCTCATAGGCAAGACCGCCGCCGAGAGCGCCGTCGCCTATTACGGCAATGGTACAGGCGCCGCTGTTTTTCATTTCCTCTGCGCAGGCAATGCCCAGAGCCGCAGAGATGGAGGTGCTGCTGTGTCCCGTATCGAAGCAGTCGTATGGGCTTTCGTTCCTTTTAGGAAATCCCGACAGACCGTTTTCGGTGCGTATGGTGTTTATTTCGGCGCACCTTCCCGTTATCATTTTATGGGCGTAGCACTGATGTCCCACGTCCCATATTATTTTATCCTTGGGAGTGTTGAAGACGCTGTGTATGGCAAGAGTCAGCTCCACCACGCCCAGGTTGGACGCAAGGTGGCCGCCGTTCTGCGCCACAGTCTCCACGATCCGTTCACGGATCTCACCCGCCAGACGTTCAAGCTCCTTGACAGACATATTCTTGATATCCGCAGGAGAGCTTATTTTTTCCAAAAGACTATCGTTTGTCATATTTCTATCTCCACACAGCGCATAAAAAAGCTATGAATATTTATCATGTTATGTATAATTATACATCATTTTTCGCAATAATGCAAGTCACACCGGGAAAACCAATGTAAGCAGCTTCAGGCAGCTTTAGGCTTTCTTTCACCGCCTTGCGGCGGTGAGCGCGGCTTTTTCGGAATTTGTCACACCCCTGCGGAGCGCTTGCAGCATAGGGATTTCGCGCTCTGCGGAGCGCGACCAGGGCGCCGAGTCTCGCCTGTCGGCTCGGTCGGCGCTTCTCAGCCTGCGGCTGAGAGGTCTCCACCGGAGACCCGCGCCCCTGGACCTGCAAGCCTTTGAAAAGGCTTGAGCGAAACTTTTGTGTTTGGTTTTTGGGTTGATATTTTTGGGCGCGAGCTGCTGCGTTTCCGCCTGTTTATCTGTGAGCGCGATATCGGGAGCGCAGGCTCTGCGCCAAGCCTTTGAAAAGGCTTGAGCGAAACTTTTGTGTTGTGGTTTTTGGGTTGA
>CADBPE010000085.1 GCA_902796475.1 uncultured Ruminococcus sp. | reverse complement strand
CACGAAAACTGCTATACTCTTTTTTCTCATAATGTCATGACCTCCCGTATCAGGCTGAATGCAAATATACCTATCAGCAAAACGTAGCAGGCAAGTCGGAACCATGTAAGATACTGCGGTATTTCCTTATACATTTTCTTTGCCAGCACTCCTGATATAAAGAGCATGAAAAGCATCGGAGATACCGTACTTGCCAGCGCAAACACTGCTCCCAGAAGTGCCGCATATCCGCACGAAAGCGACGCCGCATATCCTGTTATAAGTATCAGCGGAGCGCATGGTGACACGCCGTAGCTTATTCCCATGCCGATAAGCGCAGCATGGTTTGACTTTTTATATTCGGGTTTCTTCGAGCCGCCGTCCTTGCAGCCGCCGCAGCTTTTGCAGCTTTTATGACCCCTGCGTTCCATTATCCAGCCCACAAGCAGCCATATCCCCATTATGAGCATTACGGCATCGGCTATAATCCCGACCTTAACGCCCAGCACCATGCCGTTTTCGTCAATAATGCTGCCGCCCACAAATGACGCCGCAATGCACAGCGCTGTAACGGCAATGAGCTTTCCGAGGAAAAATTCTATGAATCCCAGAAAAGACTGCTTCATATTTTTCATGTGCGTGGTAAGATATCCGTACAATGCAGCGCTTATGCCTGAGCCGCAGCATGTACCGCAGCCCATTCCCACAGATGCGGCAGCCGTCAGGCTTTCAAGAAATGCCGTAAATCCCATATACTCACCCTCTTTCGCTTGCAATAAGCGCCGCACCGATAGCCCCGTTGAACTGAGGGTACTCAGCTACATAAACATCTCTCATAAGCTCTTCTTCAAAAGCGCGGTGAAGTCCGATATTGAGCGCGCCGCCTCCTGTCATAAGGATATCCCCGCCCTTTTCGGTCTTCTTCGTCATTTTGATTATGCGCCTTGCCATAGACCGGTGCATACCTGCAAGAATATCGCAGCGGTCATATTTTCTTGCCACAAGCGATATGACCTCCGACTGCGCAAACACAACGCATGTGCTGTTGATGTCACACGGATCATCAGCCTTTAACGAAAGCGGGCCTACATTATCAATAGTAGTTTCAAGTATCTGAGCAATGACCTCCATGAATTTGCCTGTTCCTGCGGCGCATTTATCGTTCATGCTGAAATTCCTGACGCTGTAATTCTGATCAAGATAGATTATCTTTGAATCCTGACCGCCTATATCTATTATCATTCCCGGACGGTACTCCTTAGGCGCGGTAAGCCTGACCCCATAAGCATGCGCCGTTATCTCCGAGATATCATCGTCAGCCACCTCCAGCACCTTTCTGCTATATCCGGTCGCCATAATATAGCCGATCTCCTCCGGACGTATGGAATTTCTCACGCACAGTTCCTTTGCAATTTTACGGGCAGTACCGTCGTTATCTATGCCCGTATTGCGCACCATTGTATCTATCACCCTTCCCCCGCCGATAAGTGCGGCTTTAAGGTAAGTCGAACCTCCGTCAAGTCCTATATAATATTTAGCCATTCTGAAACCCTCCATTTTCCCCATGCCCCGAAAGCAATATTATCGTTCCTGATGGTCTTTATCTGCTATTTCAAGAAGCTTCTTCTTTGGAACGATGCTTTTTCTGCGGGCTGCTTCAGCTTTATCAATTCAATAAACGCCTCTATGCGTATCCTTAACTGCTCAATGTCCTCTTCGTTGTAGTCGCTCTCAAGGCGTATCACCGGAACGCCTATCCTGCCAAGCTCATCTTCAATACGCTTATATTCAAAATCGTAAACAAGACAGCCCCTCAAAACATGATATATAACTCCCTGTATCTGATTCTCCTTAACAAGCTGCTTCAATCGGTATATCCGCTGCGTGTTATCCGCAAATGTTGGACACGGACACGGACGCAGCGCCCTGTTTGCCAGAGCATACATCATACCGTCAAAGCTGTTGTCGGTTATCACTGCAGGATCCCACATGCCTCGTTCTCCCATACAGGTCTCATCGCCCGCCACAATACCGCCCGATTCCTCTACTAAAAGCGGAATTTTTATGTTCGGAAAAACTATTGGCGATCCTGTCAGAAGTATCCTCGGCAGCCTTTTGGCAGTCACGGTCTTATTTTCTGCAATGCTCTTTTTTAACGATTCGTTTACCTTATGCAAAGCCCTTCCCCATACATCAGCCGGCATATACGAAGCCGAATTCATTATAGCCATTGCGTGGCTGCCTCTTATAAGATATGGCGTCTTCTTTTTCAGTCTGATAAATTCCGAAAGCTCATACTGCGCATAACCGACCCTCCTGAAAGCTTCCGACAGGCTTTCGTAGGTAATTCTGCTGCCGATAACGCTTTCCAGTTTTTCCATCAGCACATAAAGCTGACGGATAAATTCTTCTATATCCTCATCGTCCCTTGACGTCGGAACATGGAGCGTCATAATATCGCACTTGTCAGAAAGCATGCCGGCGATCTTCTTTTTGCAGTCGCAGGTTATCGGCACTACCATCATAGAGCAGTCCTCGTAAACCGGCATCAGACCCGTTTGCTTGAAGCCCGCCACCGCCTTGACCAGCGGACAGGCATCTCTCGGAACAATGTCATCTCCTACCGAAAAGGCGGTATAGTCGCCGCTGCACAGCTTTACGGGCATGGCTCCGGCGGCATATACAAGCTCCGGCGGAGTCATAACACAGTAGGTACCGATCACCTTGCGTCCCTCGCTCTCCACATGCTCCATGTCTGCATAAATGCGGCCGAGTGTTCGGTAAAACGGCTCTATCCCCTCCGGCGCTCCCGGAAGTTCCCGCAGTCTGCGCAGATATCTGGCGGCTGTCTGAGTTTCCCTGTTTATAAAACGCCTGTCCTGTCTTTCCTTCATGCTCATTGCTTCCGTTTTTGCTGTCATTTTTCTTCCCTCCCGTTTTTATCGGGCGCATAGCCTGACATTATCTTCTTTCTTGACGATGTGTATATTTTCTTTCCGGCAAAGGTCATGGAAAGCGCATTGTCCTCAGGACAGCATTTTATACATTCGCCGCACATGATACAGCTTTCCGTTGTTACGTCTGTTTTGCCCCTCTCGGTATAGATCGTCTTAATGCCCATCGGACAAGCCTCATAGCAGGCTCCGCATTCGGTGCATGACTGGCAGTCCTTTTTAATGCGGAACAGTGAGAACCTATGAAAAAATCCCATTATCGTACCCAACGGGCATACCGTACAGAACGCTCTGCGCTTGAAAAAGCCTCCCATAAGCACCAGAACCATAATAAAACCGCTCACATAAAGGCTTGTGCTTATCCCCGCAAGTATCGGAGAGGTCGCCACAGCCGGACAAAAATTACAGAAATTGCCTCCTGCAAAGCACAGTCCGATGAAGATAATTACTAAGCACCATTTTATGGGAGTAAGTGCGCCGTACATTTTCTCGTTCATCTTTATGCCTTCCGCCTTGCTCCTGCGGCGTATCCTGTCCATAATATCCTGTATCAGCCCCATCGGACAGAGAAAGCCGCATATTGCCCGGCCAAGCAGTATCGTGAATCCGAAAGTGCTGACAACGAAGGCAATAATGCTGTACCAGGGCAGTTCAAAAAGCTCGTTGAGGTGCGCAAGATAATAGCAGCTTGATTCTGTCATCTGTTCGGTGTTCCAAGGACATGAAAGCACCGGTATGCTCATGCTCGACATTTTCAGCCCGAAGATAAGTCCGCCCCAGATCATAATAAACGCAAATGCGATCATTATTATCCAGCGCACCGCCATAAATAGGGCCGGCTTCTGCTTTGGCGCCCTGCCTTTGGGTATGCTTGTGCGCACATCTGCAAAGCGTGTTTTTTTCCTGCTGTTTTTGGCGAGGATTTTTCTCAGTATTATCACGAGAACTATGCCCGCCGCCGCAAGACCTGCTATTATAAAAAGCGGAACGAGAGTTTTTATATATTCCCACGACATCAGCTTTTGCAGACTTGTTTCAAAGTCGTTTGACTCAAACTGATAAAACGGGAAAAGCCACGCAAAATAAGCAAGAGCGGCAAGTCCAAGACAGACTGCTATGGTTATGATGATCTTCCGTTTTGACTTCATGAAACGTTTCTCTCCCTTCTGTACCTGTTCTGTACGAGCATTTCGGAGAACGCTTCCATTCTGATCCTGAGCTGTTCAACATCCTGATACTGATAATCCGTTTCAAGTCTGAAAACAGGTATCCCGAATTTTGAAAGCATGCTCTCAATACGCTCCAGCTCGAAATCATATTCTATCTGACCCTTGAGGACATGATATACCACGCCTTCAACGCTGCCCTTGCCGGCAAGATAAGCAATACAGTCATATATCACATCGTTTTTGATATACGCCGACGAAGCGTCATATCTGCGCCATAATGATGCAATATTCCCGATAAGCCTGTCCATGCTACCTCGCATCATATTCTTATCGTATATGACGCTGCTTTTCATTGTCAGAGGATCCACCGTACCCCACACTGAAAGCCCGCTGTCCTGAACGAGAAACGGTACTTTATAGTTCGGAAACAGCACAGGAGAACCCGCAATTATCACTTCCGGACGGCTGCGTTTCCTGTTTTTCAGTCTGCCGGCGCGGTACTCTATCTCATCCGAAAGAGCCTCTGTACGGAACGTCCATTCGTCAAGCGAAGCGGTCATATAATAGGAATTTCCCACAAGCATTCTCGCCGCATCTGTAATTATATGCGCTTTGCCTCTTGACACCTCCATAAACCTGCGCAGAGCAGCCCTTGCCGCTGAAACACGTTTCATAGCCGAAACAATGCCGCGTCTTGTCACTTTTGAGCCCGTATGCGCTGCAGCGGCTGCGCACATTTCTTTCAGCTGCTTTTTGAATTTCTCGGCGCCGTATACATCTCTGCGGTCCGGCGGAATATCCACAAGGCAAATCTTCATTCCCTTTGATCTCAGCTCGCCGGCTATTTTTCTCATGCTGTCGCGTATTAGCGGAATGATAAAAAGCGTATCCGAAAAGTCGCTTTCCGGTCTGTTGATATATCCCAGCACCGACCTGCTTATCGGGTCGGTATCTCTCGGAACAATGTCGTCCGACCATGCCGTTGATCCCAGACTGCCGCCTATGATCCAGCGCGGCTGTACGCCTGCGGCTATCACAAGCTCCTCCGGTATCATAGTTCCGAGTATGACCACATCACGCTTTTTATGCTCTGCGCTGTATGCCCGATCGTAAGCTTCATCAAGAAACCACTTGAACTCTGCAAGGTCAGCGTTTTCTTTAAAAAGCTTGTCCAGACCCTCCATATATTCGCTGTCAAACGTATCCGGCTTGCGCGCATTATTTATCTTTTTATCCATAAGGATCCCTCCGTTGCTTTTTCTGTATATAGAATAATTCATCATAAGGGAATCCAAAAGGAATATATGTGGAATCTATAAGGAATATAAAAAAACACACCTCAGAGCATGATCCTTGCTCAAAGGTGTGTTCAGTAAACGCTTATCATATCCGACTCACGGAAATATTTTTTTGCTGCATTCATTCGGGGAAAATCTTTCCTGAAACTGCTGGATTTTAATATGTCCGCAAGTGAAGTTTTGCGACAATTCAAAGCTTCGGAAAGTATGCCCCGTCAGATCTGCTCATTACAGCATTATTCTGTCAGGCATTAAGAGCCTTTATGATATCGGGCAGCATTTCATCTACCTTGTCATTGTCAAGCTGACAGGTACCCGCATTTTTATGACCGCCGCCGCTGTAAAGCAGACACAGCTCTCCTATGTCCACATTTGACGCCTTATTCACTATCGACTTGCCTATCATAACAGCCGTATTCTGCTTTCTGAAGCCCCATGCAACATGAACGGATATCTGAGTTTCAGGATAAAGCGCATATATCATAAAACGGTTGCCTGCGTGGATTATCTCTTCATTTCGGAGATCGAGAACGACAACCTTATCATGTATTTGAGCGATCCTTTTAAGCTGAGCCTTGAACTGCTCGGACTGCTCAAAATACAGATCAACACGCTCTTTAACGTCAGGCAGTTCCAGTATTTCCTCTATGGTGTGGTTCATGCAGAAGCCTATGAGCTGCATCATAAGGTCATAGTTTGAAATACGGAAATTATGGAACCTGCCCAGACCTGTGCGGGGATCCATAAGATAATGCAGCAGCACCCAGCCTTTAGGATCGAGTATCTCGTCAACGGTAAAATCGGCGCTGTCGCCCTTATCAACAGCATCCATAAGCTCATCAGTGATAAGCGGGAGCTTCTCTCTGCCGCCATAATACTGATAAACTACCCTTGCCGCACTGCGGGCGTTAGGGTCTATTACCAGCTCGCCGCCTGTCTCGATAGATTTCAGTCTGTCCACCTCGGACTCATGGTGATCGAACGCCAGACCTACTCTCGGGTCATACGGAAGGTTGGTAGTAATATCGTTCTTGGAAAGCTCTATTTTGCCGTCCTGAACATCTTTCGGGTGTACAAATTTGATATCATCTATGATATCCAGTTCACGGAGTATCATAGCGCAAACAAGACCATCAAAGTCGCTTCTTGTTACCAAACGTTTTTTGCCCATATAAAAGCCTCCTGAATTTTATTTGTGCACGATACTGACAGTTTTATTTCCGATCTTTCCATCAATACTATACACTTTAACCTATTATAATGTATTTTACCATACATATTTTGTTTATGCAATACTATATCCGGTATTTTTCAGCGGCAAGCTGCCGCCCCCTTGTTCGCGTTGTTAGTTGACCCGCACCAAAAGAAACGCATCGCGGCTCTTACT
>CADBPE010000084.1 GCA_902796475.1 uncultured Ruminococcus sp. | reverse complement strand
TTTTTCTTGCAACAGGTATCATTATGTGATATAATAGTATGCACATACAGGAGATCGGACGATCTGCCTTGATCTTTTCCGGAAGGAGGGTCAAGAATCATGATAAACTTTAAATGCCGTAACTGCGGCGGCGAAATGACCGTTTCTCAGACCGGTGAGATGGTGTGCAGCTATTGCGGAGGACATTTCGTCTTTTCGGATAAGGATCTGAGCGAATACAAGGAATTCCGATACCGCATGCTTGCATATCTCAGCGCGCTTTCTGACAATCCCGATACGAAGGAGACCGAAAATATCTGGCGCCGCGCAGAACAGAAAGATTTTGCTCTTGAAGACGGCAGAAATCTCACTGTCAGTTATCTTTTTAAAGGTGAAAAGGATGGCGTTACAGTGTATACTGCCCGGCGGAATGTGCTTTTCTTTTTCTCCGAAGCCGAGGAACGTGTGTCACGCTTTTACAGGATGTCCGAAAAGCTGATATATCCTTCTGCGGATATAAAAGACCTCTCAAAGTTCTTTCCTCAGATCAGCGGCAAATTCCGTATTGCGGACGGACGCATAGTTGTTGCTGTTTCCAAGGACGAAGAACTGTTCCCGCTTTCGGCGTTCGGCAGTCTGCCGCCTGAGCATGCCGCATGGATAGTTTCCAGATTGGAAAATATCTGCTGTGTTCTGGAATACAGCGATATTGGGCATAACGGGATAGATCTTGAATCGGTTTTTATCAATGCCCGCACACATCAGGCGTATCTTTTGGGCGGCTGGTGGAACGCATCGCCGCATGACGGCGGCTCACAGAATGACCTTTTTGCTATCAGAGCTGTTGCGCGGCGCATTACCGGCGTAGGCTACGATCGTTCGCCCGAACAGTTCAAGCGCTTTGTGAACGGAGCGCCTGCCGGCGATGCCTATGAGGATTTCGCTTTGTGGGATAAGGTTATAGAAGAAGGCTTTCACGGAAGGAAATTCAGAAAATTAGACCTTAGCACGCTTGGTTTTTAACTTAAGGCAAACGGCAGTGAATGAGCAGATCTGAAAAGCCGGCTTTTGAGCATTTTGATATGCCTGCTCGTTTAAGGCAAATAAAAATATTAAGGAGTGTTTAACAATGGGATACGGAAGCTACACAAGCTCGGACTGGTCGAAGCTTAAATCAAGCAGGAAGATAACCAGCAGTTCCAGTGAAGCAAATATTTTCGAGAAAAAAAGTATGGATCCTAAGTTTGATCCGAAATATATCGCCTGCCGTGAGGCGAGGGATTCTGACGATCACCCGGATTCAACGCCGATCATTCTTGGTCTGGATGTTACCGGTTCGATGGGCTACCTGTCGTCGAAGATAGCAAAGGAAGGACTCCACGAAACAATGATGAAGCTGTTTTCCACAAAGCCGATCAATGATCCTCAGATCATGTTTGCAGCTATTGGTGACGTTGTTGACAGGGCGCCTCTTCAGGTCACACAGTTTGAATCTGACATACGCATTGCTCAGCAGCTGCTTGATCTCTGGCTTGAGGGCTCCGGCGGCGATTGGGAGGAGGACTATCCTCTTCTCTGGTACTTTGCTGCAAAGCACACCGCTGCGGACAGATTTGAGAAGCGTCACCAAAAGGGATATATTTTCACTATCGGAGACGCGGACTGTCACAGTTCAATTTCTCAGGAGAATATAGCCGAAATCTTCAGAGATAATATCTTTAAGAATAATGACACAGACTACACTGCATCGGAGCTTGCAAAAATGGCAAAGGAAAACTACGAGCTTTTCCACATTAACATCGGAACAAGCAGCGGTAAGCTGACTAACTTTAACCGCGCCATTCCGGGCAGGATACTCAACATTCCCAAAGAAAACATTGATTCGCTGCCCGAGCTGATCGTAAGTGTGCTCATGCTTTTCCAGGGCAGGAGCATGGCAGATGTGCTTGAATGCTGGCCAAAACAGGTGAGCGCCGTTGTCGCAAGATCCGTTAAAAATCTTGTTGTTACCAGCGAAAGCGGCGTAAGCTTTTGAGCGGACATAAAATAACTGCCGTGATCGGCGCGTGCTTCGGTGATGAAGGCAAGGGATTGGCTGTTGATTATCTGTGCCGCAGTGCAGAGGAAAGTCTTGTCATACGTCACAACGGCGGCGCTCAGGCAGGACATACCGTTGAAACAGGGAGCAGCAGGTTTATTTTTCATCAGCTTTCTTCGGGGTCTTTCCGCAGGGCGGATACGTTTTTAGCAGACACCTTTTTGCCCGATCTTTATAAAATCGAAGAAGAGGCGCAGCAGTTTTGCGGCATGACAGGCTTTTTGCCCCGCATATTCTGCGATGCCGGCGCAAAGGTCACGATAATTGACGATGTTCTTATAAACATGGCTCTTGAAACCGATAGGGGAGATGCCCGTCACGGAAGCTGCGGCATGGGAATAAATGAAGCTGTGATGAGGAATGAAGCCGGATTTTCCCTTACCTTCGGAGAAGCTGCCGGAATGGACAGTTCCGCCCTTGAAGCAAAGCTGCGTTATATCCGGAAGGAATATGTGCTTCCCCGTTTAGATTATCTTGGACTAAAAAACATCGGCGAGTACGGCGAGCTTCTGAAAAGCGGAAACGTACTGGCAAACGCTGCTGCCGGCATGCTGACAGGCGCAGCTTATCTCACTCCTGCCGAAGGTCTTGCCGGTATTGCCAAGGAGAGAGAAAACATTGTTTTTGAGGGCGCTCAGGGTCTTCTGCTTGATTCGGAGTATACACGGTTTGCGCCTCATCTCACATCGTCACGCACAGGTCTTTGCAATCCGCTTGCGATATGTGGAGCAGCCGGCCTGAAGCTCGATGCGGCGCTTTATGTTATGCGCAGCTACCGCACAAGACACGGCGCAGGACCCATGCCCGGCGAGTGCAGCCGTGAAAGCATAGGCAGCCTGTCCTATGATATGACAAACATAGACAATCCCTGGCAGGGCAGCATAAGATACGGGCTTTATCCGTCTGTCGGAGAGCTTGCCGGCGCCATAACAGACGACAGTGCCGGCTTTATCGGAAGCACAGTACTTTTTGTTACTCATCTGAATGAAACGAATGGTTTTGTACGCTTTGCCGATGGTGACATTCCCGCCGAGCGCCTGCCGGAGCATCCGGCTTTTCGCGGCGGCATTTCAAGCCTTATTCTTTCGCATACCCGCTATTCTTGCGACTGTAAAGCGTTAGCGGTAAAATAATAGCGCAATGGCCGTTTTGTATGGATATCATTCCTTACAAAACGGCCTTTTTATATGTGCCGGCAAAAGGAAAGACTCATATTGATCGTCAGATAAAACGGTTTTCGTGGCTGCAGTGTTATGACATTTCGCGCCAGTATAACGCCTGTGCTGAAATCAATTTTCAAAAAAGCGAACCATCCGAGAAGAAACTTTACTAAATTTTTATCAATTAGATCACAAGATACAAGTTTTTTAGGAAGGGGGTCTGGGGGATAACCCTTTGTTTCTAACAAAGGGTTTCCCCCAGTGTAACCTGCAGCGTAAAACTGATTTCCATGCCTGAATAACGCCCGCACTTGATATTGTTGGAACATTGTGGTATAGTTAAATTGAGATAATATAAGCACTGCGTTAAAAACTACAATAACGGAGGTTAAAATATGGCTGTTTTTAAGTGTAAAATATGCGGCGGCGGGCTGAATATCTCACCGGGTATGACCGTGTGCGAATGTGAGTACTGCGGCATAAAGCAGACGGTTCCCGATGTGGCGGGGAAGGATATCCGTTCGTCGTTCAACAGAGCCGGCATGCTGCGAATCAGGGGCGAATTCGATAAGGCGGAGGCTCTTTATGCAAAGCTTGCAAGGAGCTGTCCTGCTGAAAGTGAAGCCCGGTGGGGACTTCTCCTATGCAGATACGGTGTTGAATATGCGCAGGACAGTAAAACTCTGGAATATTCTCCGCTTTGTCATATACCGTCAACAGAGAGCGTAAAGGAAAGCTCTCTCTTTAAACAGGTGATGGAAAATGCAGCTGCTGCGCAGCGCGGAATCTATATTGAAGAAGCAGACCGCATTGAAAAAAGCCGCAAGGAGATAATAAACAAGGCGTCCAAGGAGAAGCCCGCCGATGTTTATATCTGCTGTATGGGAGATGACAAGACCGCATGCGGCATTGCCGAAAAAATATACGCCCGGCTCAGTGAAAAGAATTTAAGGGTGTTTTACGGCATCCGCAGTCTTAAAGGAAAAACCGGCGCAGACAGGGAAGCGGCTTTATATTCGGCTGTAAACAGCGCGGGCATCATGCTTGTGCTTGGCAGTGAGCCGGAGTATTTCTACGATGCCGGAGTGACAAATGAATGGATGCGTTTTCTGAAGCTCACAAAGTCTGACAGTACAAAGATCCTCGTTCCGTGTTTTGGAGATATGGACGTTTACGATATGCCGCAGGAGCTTACATGTCTGAATTTCAGAAGCATGAACAGAGAGGATTTCGTTTCTTCTGTTGTGAATGATATTGTAAGCGGCAGCATGCAGAATAAAAAGCCCAGTACCGAAAAGCCTGTACAGCCGGATATTCCGGAAAAACTGTCCGAGGCTATCACAAATGATGCTGGCGGTAAAGAAGAAAACGGCGCCGGAAGCAGCCGGGGCGTCGCTTCCGGTTTTGCAGAGAGCGCAGAAGCTTCCGAAACTGAAAAACCGTCGGCAGAGGCTTTGCTGAAAAGAGCCTTTATCTTTATAGAGGACCGCAACTGGCAGAGCGCAGAGGAGTACGGCAATAAAGTTCTTGACCTGGAGCCGGAAAATGCTCAGGCTTATCTCATCAGACTTATGGCTGAAAAGCGTGTAAGTGTAAGAAGCAAGCTGAAATACGGCGGCGAACCGCTTGAAGAGAATATAAATTTCAAGCGCATAATGCGTTTTGGCGATGAGGCGCTCAAAAAAGAGATGCAGGAGTATGCGGATAATGTCCGCAAAAATTCCGGACCGGTCAATCCTGCATATGCTCAGGCTATGGAGCTTATAAATCTCCACAACACCGAAAATGAAGATATGGTAGTAGAGCGTGAGGATGTGATAAGGGCAAGGCAGCTGCTTTCGACAATTCCGGATTATCGTGATTCTGCGGAATATATAAAAGCCTGTGATGAAAGGATAAAGGAGATAGATTATCAGAGAGCCGTTGCCGGCTTTGGCGTGGGCAACGCTACCGAAGCGTGGCTTGAAGGCAACCGCAAGGCTTTTATCGCTCTTGGCGATTACAGGGATTCTGCGGAGTATGCGGTAATGTGTGAGGAGCGTATTAAAACTTCACGCTATGACGAGGCTTTCAAGCTCTATGATTATGCGGAAAAGAATGTGCGTCTGAATCAGCATATTACGCCCGCTATCCTCAAGCAGTGCATTGATGATCTTGAAAATGCCAAAAAGCTCTTTTCGTCTGTTGAGGACTACAAGGAATCGAAGGAATATCTGAAAAAACTGAACGTGCTTCTTGAAGACGCCCGTGAAGCATATACCCGTATCAGCCATGAAACAATAGAGAAAAAGGGCAAGGCCGCCAGACGCCGCAGGATCATTCTTACAGCCGCTGCCGTTGTCAGTGCAGTGGCGATAATTGCTGCCGGTACTTTTGCGACTGTATTCTACTTCATTCCCGAGGGCAAATATAACGATGCTGTTTCTAAGTATGACAGCCGGAATTATGCGCAGGCGGCTGAAATATTCTCCGAGCTTGGCGATTATAAGGATTCCTACGTCAAAAAGGCAAACTCTCTTGCGCTTCTTGCTTTCAGCGAGCTGAGTGACGAACAGAAGCTTGCTCTGCTTAAAGCAAGCAAAAATATCGCTTCGCTGCAGATATTTTCTACCGATCCGGCTATGATAGGAGTAAAGAGCGACGGTACAGCCATAGTCATAGGAATGAGTACCGATATGAAGAACAGTATTGCTGATTGGAGTGGTATAGTGGCTGTTTCTGCAAGAAACAAGCATATTGTCGGTCTTAAAAGGGACGGCAGTGTTGTTGCTGCCGGAAACAACGATTACGGTCAGTGCGATGTTTCATCATGGATAAACATGGCAGAGGTATCGGCAGGAGCCTATCATACTGTGGGGCTTACATCAGCCGGGACCGTTAATGCTGTGGGCAGCAAGTCCTATGGTCAGCTTGAGATTTCCGGATGGAGCAATATAACAGCCGTTTCCGCAGGAGATGACTATACCGCAGGGCTTGTGAAGGACGGCACTGTCAAGGTCACGAGGATAACAGGTCCGGATGATGTGGAGCAGTTTGATGTGTCCGACTGGACTGACGTGGTGCAGATATCCGCCGGTGACAACCATTTAGTCGGTCTGAAAAATGACGGTACAGTTTATGCTGTCGGAGACAGCGGCGCAGGTCAGTGCGATGTTGACGACTGGAGAGGAATAGTTGCGGTATCTGCGGGCAATACCCACACGGTAGGTCTGAGGGCTGACGGCACAGTAGTGGCTGTCGGAAACAATTACTCCGGAAAGTGCAATGTTGAGGACTGGAAGGATATTGTTGCCGTTTCAGCGGGCTATGAATATACTCTCGGTCTGAGAAAGGACGGAACTGTTGTTCTGGCAGGAAATGCCGGCTCAGTAAAAGCCGAGATCGAAGCTCTTGCACTTAAAACAGGCATTAACAAATGATGAAAACTGACCGCCGTAAGACCTGATGAGCCGAAAAAACAGAAGGAAGGCATTTTACGGCTTTTGCAGACCAGACATATCCGGAATGGACAATGCTTTATAGCTTTACGGCTGTCCGGAACAAAGTAAACTGCATATACTTGTATTTTTGTGCTGCTTATGATATAATATTTATACAATATTTCGGGAGGTGCTGCTTATGAAAATCGCTATGGCAAACGATCATGCCGGTACATCAATGAAGAATGAGATCAAAGCTTATCTGGAGTCTCAGGGTCACACCGTTGTAGACTTCGGAGCCTATGACGAGCAGTCGTGCGATCTGTCGGACTTTGTTCTTCCTGCCGCTCTTGCTGTTGCCAAAGGAGAATGTGACAGAGGCATATTTGTGGACGGCGTAGGCTACGGAAGCGCAATGATCTCAAACAAGGTCAGCGGTATCTATGCCTGTGTCTGTCAGGATCCCTTCTGCGCACAGCTTGCCCGCCAGCATAATGACGCCAATGTGCTCTGTCTTGGAGCAAAGATCATAGGCGGCATGATAGCTATGGAGATCGTAAAGACCTACATGAGCACCGAACCGCTGACTGCCGAGAAATATGTGCGGCGTGTCAAAAAGGTGCAAAAGATCAACGATGAATATTGTGTTCCCGTTAAGTGACCGTAATTAATATCAGAACAAAGCATCGCCCGCCGGAGTTTTTTGTAAGCTCCGTCGGGCGATGATTATTTGCACTTTATGAAAGTTCGTTATAGATGTGCTTGAATTTCCCGCTTGTTTTCGGCAGGCAGATCTTAAAGTCAGAAATCATAGTCCATATCCGCGTACAGCGCAAAATTGATTCCGTGTTGCTGCTTTTTGACCGCCTGACGAAGAATTATCTTATCCGGAAGCTTCTTTCGTCGGGGTCGAGAGGAAGTGAAGTGCAGTCCATCTGGTCAATATGTACAAATGTACCCCGGTCAATGTCGGAGATCACCTTGTCTATCTGTTTTTCGGTGCCTTGTATCTCCATAATAACGGTGCCATCGTAGTTGTTTTTTACCCAGCCTGTTGCGCCGGCGCCCTCGGCAGCATAATAAGCGCGGTACCGAAAGCCGACACCCTGTACCCATCCATGAAAAACTATCCTTTTACGAATTATCTCACCGCTCATGGCGGCACCTCCTTCCGATATTCATATTTCTATTATACCATGTCCCTGACTGAAATACAATTCCGTTTTTCAGCGCAAAAAAGCGCAGGGTGTGCTCCTGCGCCGTTTGCCGGATAATATTGTATATTCCTCTGAAGGAACTGCGATACAGCTCAAGCAGCTTTATGCAAGCTTTGCGCTTATGCTGATCATGGAGCTGTCGTTTGCTTCAACAAAATCGCCGGGGAAGAGAAGTATGCTGCGGCTTATGCTGTTGCCGTCCATGAAGTTGATCGTTATTTCCAGAGATACATCCTTGAACATTGCTTCTATCATATCGAGTATAGAAAGGTCAGACAGCTCGTTGTTACGGAAACTGATAAATTCATCTAAATCCTTTACCGCTTTGAAGAAACTGTTATATTTTTGCATGGTTTCATGATTTTCATAGCCTTCCCAGGCAGTGGAGTGCAGCAGCAAGGCAAGACCGGAAGACTTCTGATCCTTTTCGTTTAAGGTGACGGAACTGAAAACCGGTCTGTTCCAGGATTCAGGGTAATCATCATCAGGGATGAGGTTGCTGTAATACTCATGCAGAGTGCAAAGCTTTTCATTTTTCTCAGAAACAGAGGAAACGTTATCCTGGTCGTAAATGAGAGCTGCTCCGCTTACTTTGTAGGTGACAGACTCGATGTCTGTGCCGGTGCAGACAACCGGCAGTGCAAGCTCCGGATTCATGACGCAGGAATACGTATCGTCATCATTCTTTTTCAGTTGGAAAAAACTTGAACCTACAGCGTTGACACCCGAAAGATCAAGAGTAGAAACGGAAACGGCGTTATCTTCGGAAAGGATCTCATTGTTTACCATAAGCTTGAATGATCCTTCCGCATAAGCCGATTCAGCATCGGAGCTTTCGTCCTTTACCATGATAAGTCTGGCGTTGACGTCCATCTCGAATGAATTCTCGCTTTGCTTGCCGGGGGAAAGCTGCATGATGCAGGTTTCGGTCTCGCCGTCCTCGTATGTCACCGTGATGGTCAGCTTCACTTTTTCGAGCTGCTCTTTGATGAAGGCATTTTTTAGTCTGCCGTGATCCGTGTCGGGAGCGGCGCTCTCAAATTCATCCACCTCAGCGGAGGTTTTTCCCACAAGACTGTCAATGAGGTCTTTTGATGCGCCTTTAAGGTCGGGATCCCATGAATATGCGCCGTCTGTGATGATATATAATGAAGGCGGGCCGTCAATGCCGCGCTCTTCAAAAAGCTCATCATCTGTTTTGTCGATGATCACAGGCTGATCGTCATACCTCAGCGTCAGAGTGCTGTATACAAGTGATCTGAGTGCATACACAAAAGCCGGCGTTTCGATGCTGTCCGGACCGTGATCCACTTCCTTGAGGATCTGGTCGTATGGTTTGTTGAATAATTTTTCAATTATATCGATGTAACGGCTGTAGCGATCCAAAAAGCCGATATCAACTGAATTCTCAGCGACAGGCTCAAGATTCATAGGACTGAGAGCTGCGCCTTCGATCTGATAGCTGACGTATTTGATGTTGTTGCCCTGACACCTTACCGCAAAGTTTATTTCGGGCGATATGGTGAGATCTTTAATGGTTGATTCATCAATGTTTGATTCATCGGTATCGTTTTCCGGAGTGTTTAAGATGTATGCCATCATGTTTTCTCCGCAGGATATACGTCCGATATTTACATTTGACTTATTCACCTCAGAGGCGTTTACAGAAAGTGAAAACGAGTTCGGAGCCGCAACAATGCTGCCGCTGTTCCTGTTTTTGCCTGAGAGCATGACCGCCGCAGTAACGGAGCAGGTCACTACTGCAATAGCCGCAGCAGCTGCCGTTATCTTCAGCAGTATGGAACGTCCCTTTGCGCTTTTGCCCGAAGCTGCTCTTCTGCGTTCGGCATCGAGGGCAGCGTTTACCGCCCTGTCAACGGATTCCTTGGGTGCCTTTATGTTATCAAGTGCCTGTGTGTATTTATTCTCAGCCATAAGAATAACCCTCCTCAGTAAGTATATTTTTAAGCTGTTTCCGCGCTCTCTGCAGACCGGAGCTGACTGTGTTTATGCTTTTCTGTGTGATGTCGGCTATTTCCTGCAGAGTATAGTTTTCGTAATAGTACAGATATATTATTGTCCGGTAGTTTTCGGACAGCTGCTGTACCTCTTCCATAATGTCCTGTTTTTCTTCGGCGGCAATGTCCTCGTGATCCTCAAGCGGTTCGGTTTCTATTACCGAAAGGTGACGGTGCAGATCTCTGCATTTGTTTATTGTCACTCTTATGAGCCAGCTTTTCAGATGCTCCTCATCGTAAAGCGGAGCATCCTTTGTCACAAGCGCTATGCTCACCTCCTGAAGTATATCGTCAGCATCGGAATAATTGCCGGTGTTCTGATATGCAATGCGGTAGATCATATCCGCATATTTCCGTATTATCCTCTCGATCTGTTCCGACCGGTCGGGCTGTGTTTCCTTCTTATTATTCATGAATGTAAAAAGTTTCACCGGAAAACCTCCTTTCACTAATAATACGTTTACGATATATGTTTTTCGTGCATACAATAAAAATTTTTTTCGCACAATAAAAAATTTGCGCCTTGCCACGCTTATTCCGTTATGATATAATCTATTAATAAATGATAAAAGATAAATGATAGATCAGACTGGTCATATATTTATATTTTTATCTATTTAATAAAATCAATGCAAAAAAGGGGGAGCGGCAGCTTGCCGCCGTGAAAAATTGTATGAAAATAGTGATAGCCGGTCTTGGCATTATCGGTGGTTCGATAGCCAAGGCTTTGAAAAAATATACCGACCACACAATAATAGGGATCAACAGAAGCAGAACGCCGATTGATAAGGCTCTTGCCTGCGGCGCTATTGATTCGGCAGGCAGCAGTGAGGATCTGAAAACTGCCGATGTGCTAATTCTTGGTACTTATCCTGACGCTGCCGTAAGCTTTGTGCGCGAGAATGCGCCATACATCAACAAAAACTGTATCGTTACGGATACCAGCGGCATTAAGTCCGGAATATGTCCGCAGCTGAGCGCCATAGCTGAGGAGTACGGTTTTACCTTCGTGGGATTTCATCCGATGGCAGGCAAGGAGAAAAACGGCTTTGACGTGTCCGAGGCTGACCTTTTTCTTGGCGCAAGCGCAATTATTATTCCGGGCAGCGCGCCTCAGAGCGCAGTTGATATTCTTGCATCGCTTATCCGAAAGATCGGCTTCGGCAAGGTAGTATTTACCACTCCGGAGGAACATGACAGAATGATAGCGTTTACCTCGCAGCTGCCTCATGTGCTGGCATGCGCTTATGTGTTCAGCCCGCAGTGCCCGAAGCATGACGGTTTTTCCGCAGGTAGCTACCGTGATGTTTCCAGAGTTGCAAATATCAATGCAGAACTGTGGTCGGAGCTTTTTATTGAAAACAAGGAGCCTCTTGTTGCCGAGATACAGACACTTATCGATAATCTTACCGAGATACAGTCCGGCATCAAAAAGGGAGACCGCACAGAACTGGCTTCGATCCTGCACCGCGCAAAGCTTATAAAGGAGGCTCTCGGAGAATGAAAAAGATCCACGTTTCCACCGGCAGAAGCTATGATATACTTATAGACCACGGTATCCTCGACAGCGCCGGCGAGCTTATAAGACCTCTCACCAAAGCCATAAGGGCTGCTGTTGTCAGCGATACCAATGTTGCTCCGATCTATGCGCAAAGAGTCGTTTCTTCACTTTCCGGTTCGGGATTTGACACATCGCTTTTTGTTTTTGAAGCCGGTGAATCCAGCAAGCGGCTTTCCACTGTGGAAAAGCTGTATTCTCATCTTTTTGACAATGACCTGACGAGAACCGACATTATAGTTGCTCTCGGCGGCGGTGTTACAGGCGATATGGCAGGCTTTGCGGCGGCAACCTATCTGCGCGGGATCGACTTTGTACAGATACCCACAAGTCTGCTTGCTCAGGTGGATTCATCTGTCGGAGGAAAAACCGCTGTTGATCTGCCGTCGGGGAAAAACCTTGTCGGCGCCTTCTGGCAGCCGGTTCTGGTAATAATTGATCCCGACACCATGAACACTCTGCCGGAGAAGTTTTTCCGTGACGGCCTCGGCGAGGTCGTGAAATACGGCTGTATCAGGAGTCTGCCGCTTTTTGAACGTCTTGAGCGAGAAGACGCCCGCGATATTATTGATGACGTGATAAGCGAATGTGTTTCAATAAAGAGAGATGTTGTCGAGCATGACGAGCGTGACACCGGGGAGAGGGCGATACTCAATTTCGGACACACTCTCGGTCATGCGCTTGAGAAGCTTCACGGCTATGAGGGGCTGACACACGGAGAAGCCGTTGCTGCAGGCTCCGCCATTCTCACAAGAATAAGCGAGTCACACGGCATGACGCAGAGCGGAACTGCATCAAGGCTTGAAAAGCTTTTGAAGAAATACGGTCTGCCCACACAAAGCGAACTGCCGCTTGCAGACATAGCAGCAGCCACGCGCGGCGATAAGAAAAGCACAGGCAAAGGCATAAACTTTGTTTTCCTTGACAAGATCGGATCATGCTTCATAAAAAAGATCGAGAACGCCGATATGGGTGCTTTTTTCGGATGCTCCGGCTTGCTTCCCTGAACGGTACTTTTTGTTTTTTTGCTTACGGAAGGTCAGATCATTCAAAAATTCTGCAAAAACGCCCCTGTCATTTTAGTGACGGGGCGTTTATATTATTGTACGCTACAGCGAGCGCACCGGATCATATCAGGGTGCAAGAGAGCGCCAGCCCTCTAAGAAATAGACCGTAGGGGGTTAAGGATAATACCTCTTTCACTGCAGTATTATCGGCAGAAAAAAATTCGCACCCGACAAAAGCCGGATGCGAAATCGTCTGCGGCATATCGCCGCTCTGGGAACAACAGGGCTCGAACCTGTGACCCTCTGCTTGTAAGGCAGATGCTCTCCCAGCTGAGCTATGCTCCCATATTGTCGGAAACAATGGTGCGGGTAACAGGACTTGAACCTGCACCTCCTTGCGAAGACTAGCACCTGAAGCTAGCGCGTCTGCCAATTCCGCCATACCC
>CADBPE010000083.1 GCA_902796475.1 uncultured Ruminococcus sp. | reverse complement strand
GCTTTATCATCGTTATAATCATATGCAATGTGGTTTCCGGATGCGTTTAGTATTTCACTTTTTACATTACCTCGTATTGTCAGATTTTTAAATTTTTTGGCATCAGTATCGTCATAAGAGGTCTGCAAACAGTTTATAAAAGCAAAACCGGTTTTAAAAGAATCCTGTTCACCTTGTAATGTCGGATAATTTTCAGAGTTTTTGCTATTATCAGTAGCGTCATAGTTATAAATATTGAACTTCATATTCATAGAAAGCGTTTTGTTTGCACCGTTAAGACTATAAAGATGTATAACATTTTCCTTGAAATTATCAAGGTTTTTCTGATCATTACCAGAAATATTAACTCCATAAATAGAAGTAACTGCCGGATCACTTACTCCAAACATCAAGGAACCAAGACCTCTATAGCCATCGGGAAGATACAATGTGCTTCCGCTGACATTTGCTAAGGAAAGATCATAATATACTATCTCGGAACCGTTATAACCGCCGCCGCAGTCAAAAGCAGGATAGATCACACTATTGTTTGCCGTCAGCGTATTTGTATATTTCTTTATCAAATAGGGTACTATAACATCTTCATTAGTTGAACTCCAATCAGAATAATAAACATCATCCTTTGCGGAATCAAAATAATCATGACCGGATGTATTTGCATCAGAAGAACCTATCTCATGATAATTTCCAAGATGAGTTGACATATAGGCGTTATATGGCGTTAATGTCTTCTGCGCATAATGACCGTCAATTGACTTGCCAAGACCGCATTGTGTTATCAGCGACATTATATACAGCCCCTGAGCGCTGGACACAGAAATATCACTTCCGTCTGATATTCCGTTCATATTAAACGAGCTTGTATCTGTCGTGTTGATATCCGTGATGGAGTAATTCTTTGTCCCATTCTGCATGGTAACATGATCAGCGGATGCAAGCATAGTGTCATCAAGGGTAGGCGCAGCTTCAAGATCCGCCTTGGTTTTCGTAACTACCGGGCTATTAGACTGCCAGTATTCCTTGCTGCCGTCCGGGTATGTTCGTGAGCCGTCCTCAAAGGGCTTGTAGGTCGTGCTTTCCGTCACGGCATAGCCGTTCAGGACTCTGCCGATGATAGGATTTACATAGAGCCATTTTGTGTTATCAGATGCGGTGGGGTCGGACGGTGTATTTCCGACATCTTCGCCGAAGCCGGAGAGATTTGCCGCAGTGATACCGCCCTGGTTATTGTCTGCGCCGCCTGACATATTTCTGAATATCAGACCGCCGTTGACAACAACGCCGACATATCCGCCGATCGGGACAATACGGGCTTTATTTGCATTTGATGCATTAATTACAATTTTATTTTCAGCGTTGCTGTCCGGGAAAATAACACTTACATTGTCAATAATATTATCGCCGCCCAATATCTGACCCATGACTGCACCGTAAAATTCGCAGCGGTCAGTATTATAATCTCCTGTTGACTCAAACAACAGCTTTGAGTTTGTTTGAGTCAATACCTTCGGCGAATCAGGCTGTACATTAAGAACCAGATTGTAAACTACACTGCCGTTGCTTGATACGATCAGCGGCTGAGTGGACTGATTGATTATTGTTTTACCGCTGCCGTCGATAACACCTCGGAATACATAAGCTGCATCAACAGCAGCCGATATTCCCTCAAACGCGGAAGGCAATGTAATATCAGTAGTAATATCCTTATCTACCTTGTAATACGCCCCAGCAAGATACTTTCTGAGGTTATCATTAGTGATTGTTTTGCTGTTGTCTGAATTGCTCCAAGATGTGTTTGAGGTGGAATAAGTCGTAAATGTCACATGTCCGTTAGCTGCTGTATGCCATGTCTGGTTTGTCGTTGGATCTGTAACGACCTCAGACGGAACACTTATTGTCTGACTATCGGTATTTGTGCCATTTATTATTTTGGCAAACATTACTATGTCAGCGCTGCTTGTTATGATATACGGGTCATTATAAGTTCCGCAGCCTGTGCTTACGTTACCCGGAATGTTTACTCTCAGCTCATGCTTGTTTGCTGCTGATACATAACCGGCGTAAACATATTTCTGGAAATTAGTTGCAAACAGTCCGTATGCACTTACGGTATTTGAATCGGAATCCGGACGGGTAAATCTTGCAGTGTCATTGTTGTAATGCAGCTGCTTGCTGACTGACGGAGATACACTTTCATCACGATTTTCAACGGTATTGTCTATCTCAGCGCCGTAGGTCACGCTTCTTGTTCCGCCCCAATCCTCGTTGTATGTGTAGTTGTATACGCCGAATGAGCCGGAGTTAGGCGCATAAGCAAGCGAGTTTGCCAATGTAGCCCGGCTGAACAGGCTGCCGCTTGAATTGTAAACACCTGTAAGTCCTGAAAGAGCACTGAAGCCTGCTGCGTTTCTGCCGTCCAGCTTGATATTTGAGAAGGTCAGCTTTACAGCCGTTGCATCTGATGAGCCTATATCTCCAAGCAGGCTTGTCGCAATAGATGTTCCGGTTCCGGCACCCTTCGCCGAATATGCGTTTGTATTGGAAACGCCGGAAATATTCAGCGTTGCATTGCTCAAAGCTTTGTTTATGAGCAGCGGTCCTTCTGCGCTTGCAATATTTACTCCGACAAGTGAAAGACTGCTGATATTTATTGTTGCAGGGTTTGCGGGCTTGTCACTGGTGACTGTTCCCATTATTAAAGCGCCGCAGTAATTGTCTATCTTACGGACATTGCCGTTAAAGCTGCCCTCAAAATTCAGCGTTCCGCTTACATTCCTGAAAAGACTGTTGTGTATTATATAATGCTGAGATTCCGAACCGGAGCTTTCCTTGGAAAGTCTGGTATCAGCAGTGCCTGTTTCGGTCGTGTCAAATTCGGCATTATAGAGATGCACAGCGCCTTTAAGCGTAAGAGTCCCTGTCAGGTCCACAGGATAATAGCTGTAGCCTGCCATGTCAAGCGAGGAGCTTGCGCTGCTGCCAATGGTGTTTCCGGTATATTTAAAAAATGACTTGATGCCCTTATTTGCATACTGCCTGACGCTCCACATAAGGAGCTTTTGTGCATCGGTATCCGGATTAGCCTTGTTGTAAGCATCAAGATTGTAATAATACCTTGTGTTCGGATTATTTTTCAATGCGCTATGATTTGTAAGGAAATTAGTCTGGTGCTGATAGGTCGTTCCTGTGCTGCCATAGCTGTCCATTTTCAGCAGCGCATGATCTGCTGTTGCGATAGACACGATACCCTGACCGTTTGCCAGCTTATCTGTTGTACCTATTGTTTGTGCAACAAGCTCGTCAAATACAGTTACATTGTTCATTGTAAGTACGACAGCGGGATCTACGGTATATGCGCCGGGAAGCAGCTCCAGATACAGAGCCTTTCCGTCATTCACAATCAGACCGAAGGATGTTGCGCTCGATGCAGCCACCGACATTGAAGAATCAAGTTTTATTCCGCCGCCATTTACCTTCCAGTAGCCCGAAGCCTTCCTTACAAGACCTGCAGCAGCTGTTGCCCCTGTTGTAAGGCTTGCATTACCCTTTACTTCCAGACCTTTATTCGCTGTAAATTCAACATTTGTAGTCAGCCATTCATTACCAAGGAAACCTCCGCAGCTTGCGCCGCCTGTCATTGTAAGACCGTTAACATCAAGATCATCAATAGTTATCGTACTGCCGCTTGTTACCGCTATCGTACCGCCAGCTTCATTTGATGAAGCTGTTATTATTCCTTTTACAGCCGAGCTTTCAACAGTGACGTTGCCTCCGGTAAGCGAGCCGACCATACCGCCTATTTTTGATTCGGTTATACTTCCCTTTATCTCACCGTTATAGGTGCAGCTTTTTATAGAAACAGTTCCTGCCGCTGCATCTGTATCATTATCAGCTACCTTGCCGATCTTGCCCACAAGTCCGCCGATATATGATGCGCTGCCGTCCGCATTTATTGTTGCATAGGAAGTATCATGACATATTTCGACCGTATCAAGCGTAAGATTGCCCGATGCCTTAGCAACAACATTACCGATATACATCGCTGTATTTGCTTTGACATTTATCGAACTGTTTTCTGCGATTTTCAGATTCTTTATTGCAGCTCCGTTTGTTTTGGCAAAAAGACCAATATAAGAATGACCATATATCTTACCCTGACCTTCCGCGGTACTGCTGCCATTAGGATAAGATTCTCCGACAGCAAGCCTGACGCTGCCGCCCTTGCCGTCGAATGTACCTGTGAACGATACGCAGTGTCCCCCGTTATCACGGGTAAGACCTGTTATGCCTGTTCCGCTAAGATCAACGGCAACCGAACTGCTGCTGAGCTCAAGCTCTGCTGATGCAAGCAATGCTGTACTTCTGCTTCCGCTATCACACCTTATAACCGTAGCGTCACCCTCGGCCGGAACTTTATTGAACTGTATGTTCAGAGCTGTCCTTACAAAATCTTCCGTGCTTCCCATAGACGAAACAGCAGATGCAAGGCTTACATAGTGGTCGGTATCAATAGAAGAAGCATTTGTTATCACATTTGATTCCGACACACCGCTCGGAAAACGAAGCACTTCTCCCCAAGAGCCTATGTCATCTACCTCGCCGATAGTTGAACAGCGGTTAAGCGTCCATGATTCCGCAAATACAAGACCGTAATCACGGGTATTGACTATCTGACCGCCGGTTGCTTTTGCATTTGTAAGATTAATTGTACCGTTCAGACGAAGAATACCGTTACCGAGCGCATTGATGACTCCTCCGCCGGTAAAGCCTCCGGCAGGAGCAGCCGTTACGGTAAGTCCGTTTACATCTGTAAAGGCGCCGTCTGTACAGCTGGCAACACCGCCGAAATTTTCCGCATTGGCTGCATTTACCGTTAAGTTGTTTACCTTTACATAAGAATCCTTATCTATGATACCTATTGCGCCGCCGTAGTATTCAGCGCTGCCGCCAGTTTTTGACGGGGTAACAGTTCCCGAAGCGCTGATCGTCAATGAATCAGACAATGCAGACGCGCTGTACTTTCCTATAAAGCCACCAAGAGAAGCTGCGCTGCCGCTGCTGTGGTCTGATGTAACATTAGCGCTGCCGTTGATCGTGAGCGCACCGCCATTGTTTATAAGCTCACCAAAAAGCCCTCCGCAGTTTCCGTTATTGTTGACCTTATAGCCGCTGTAAGCAAACTTATCTGCTGAAACAGTAACATCTGTTGACGCTTTTGTTTTATAATAGCCGATCACACCGCCTGAACCGTTTTTACCGCTTATGACCTGAGACAAAGTATACGGTGAACTGTTATTGAAGACTATTTCTCCTCCGTCACATTTGCCGACTATTCCTCCGGCATAGCCATCCGGCGCGGTAATATTCTGATTTGCGCCCTGGGGATTCGTAAAGCTGCTTCCGAGCGTAAGCACAGAACCGCTTTCCATGCTTCCGACAATGCCTCCGGCGTTTCCGGTTGCTCTTGTCTCAACCTTATAGCTGCTGCTTCCGTTGCTTGAGCCAATGGTTACCGAGCCGACCGTAAGCTCTGAATTTTGCTTCATTGTACAGCAAACAAGTCCGATATCTCCCGAATTCGGATACATATTTGCGACCTCGCTGCCGCTTCTGTTGTCGTGAACGATAGAGCTGATATTTATCTTTGCCTCTTCTTCAAGAGTTCCTATATAACCGGCAAAATCCGACACGACCCAGTTCTGGCTGCCGCTCATATCTCTGTACCTGTCATAATGGAATTTCCACTCAACAGGATTGCCGCTTTCTCGTGTATGAATAACATGCGCAGCAAAAAGAGGCTCATTAGGTTTGTCCTGTGTTCTTGTCATCGTCAGTTCAGACGATGTTGTATACTCTATCTCAACATCATCCGTAATATAACCGAACATCGTAGTCGGCAGATTCAGGGTCATACCTGAGGCGGCAATTACGATCTTACCGTCAAAGGCGTCCGCTGGGCTTGTTCCGATAGATTTATAATACCTTAATTCACCTATTGTTGCGCTGTCACTGAATGCAAGCTTTATAATATCATTCTTGTTAGAAGAATTATAATTATTAGAAAAGTTTACAAGATCATCGATCGAGTTAATAATATGAGTTTGACCCGTTCCCGCCGCATTAGCAGTAACAGAATTCAAAAAATTATGCACTATGCCTGCATCCCGGTCAATTCTGGACACAGGCAAACCGCCGAATATCAGTTCGACAGCTAATACAAAGGCGAGTATCCGATTTATTGCTTTTATTATTTTTCCGCTGACTTTTTTCATTATCCATCCACCTCTGTATCTGGAATGATCTATGAAATAATCATATATAATTACGGAGTTACAGGAAGCGTTTCTGAAAACTCCACATAGCTGTTTGGCTTATTAGGGATCAGTTGGAAAGAGCTTGGCTCCCATCCGCCGATCTTATATACCTGAAAGTCATATCTGTTGTTATTCTTCGTTACGGGATCAACATTTAACACTATCTTTTTCCAGCCTTGTCTTCCCTCTATATCGGCAGGAGAATCAACCTCGGAAGCATTAAAAAACTGGTAGGATGCCGGATTAACTATAAGCTTGGTTGAATCATACTTGAACTCCAGAGTTCTTGCGCCCGTACCTGATATAACGTAGTTAAAAGCATCATAATCATTTGCTTCTGTACTTGAGTCTGATTCCTGATTTATCGGCTCTGCAATAGTACACGTCCAGCCCTCCGGATGGACCACCGGGAAAGGCGAAACTATAATAGTCGCCGAAAGCGGATCCAGACCGTCAACATGCTGCGGTATAGCCTCAAACTTTACACAATAATCAGAGCCAAGATCGAAGCCGTTATATGTTACTGTCCATGTATCATCATTATTAGTACTGTTCAGAGTGGGTGGTATAGGCGACTCGAAAGTGTATGTCAAGGTAGAACTGTTCAGCGTAACAGTATGGCTTCCTCCATCTGATATCGTGATCGTATTAGCACCCATTGCAGTGATCAGCGCCGCATCCGTTGTGCTGTTGAAAGGCGTACCATTTCTATGTGCAAGCGTCACCTTGAATTTATATGGTATAGGGGTCTCAAATATAGTTCCCGGATCGGACGGATTATAGTTTCTTACAATAACAGAATATGAATATATTTTTTCATCATTTTCGTCAAAATAAGCCGATTGTATTTCAGAATTGCCAAGCTTCAGATAGTTTGATGTAAACAAACCTTCGTTAGCTGCAGCAGGCGCAATTACCCTTTTTATCTTATGGTTTGAATCTGTGTATGATGCCCATACGCAAATGACCGATATTAAGATAACGAAAACAGCAGCAAGCCATAAGGTTATCCAATTTTTAGCAAGATATTTTCCGAATCGAGCTATTTTAGTATTATTCTTCATGTACTGCTGTCCTCCTTTACACTTGATTATGAACCAATTATGAACTGGTCGCTTTTACGGAAATGTAAATAATATCGGTTTCCTTCTGAGTGTTATCAAGCTCTCCTGCGTTCCACTTTACCTTCAGAATAAAATGTCTGCTGAATGATAATTTATTTGTATTTGTCATGCCCGGAAAAGCAGAAACATTTGCAGCCTGCCAATATACGGGCTTTGCATCCTGATGAGTATTTGAATAATTACTATATGCCATTTCGTAGTAGGAATTCTGCGGGTCGCTGTTTGCATCGGTACCGTTTATGCTGTTAAGATATCTTCCGTAATACCTTCCGGGCGTATACGTTCCCTGACCCTCCGGCCAGCCCTCGGTAACAGTATCATCTATTTTATAGTACAATACAGCCGGAGGCCGTGCGCTGGTATGATAGCTTGCACCGGATACGCTCGGCATACCGTCTACCGTTTCACCGGTGAGGGAATACTCAATAAAATCCACCTCTGTTCCGGATGGATGCGAAGGCTCCTCGTCCAGCTCCTTTGCCGCATAAAGCTCATAGGTAAACGGATTGTTAGTCGTATATGCGAGCTGGATAGTGAACTTGTCTACGGAATCGCCGGTTACGTTGAATACATAGTATTTTGAGGTTATTTTCTGATCGCTGCCATTAGATTGTATCGGAGTGCCCCAATAATCTGTGACCAGTTCGTCGGCATCGATGCCGTTGATCTCAAAATTTACGCTGTCTTCACGGTGCGCGGCGCTGAGAAACAATGAATTCGGGTATTCTATCTTATACATTTCAGCAGCCTTCTTCTGATTTGTAAACCATGCAAAAACCGGAAGAACGATCGCAAGTGCCAGAGTCAGCGCTATTGCCGCGATCAGCTGATTCTTTTTTTTGAAAGGCATCATCTTTATTTTTTCCAATAGTCTGTTCATTAAAGCGCCCTCCTTTTTACCCCTGTTCAATTGTGACTTCGATAATAAAGTAGGCTATTCTTGTGCCGATATAATTATCAGCCCGATTATATCCTTTGCTCAAAGCGCTGAAAGCTGTGCTGAATGTCTCCGGAGTCGTATTTGTCGAGGTGACCGCATTTATATAGTCAACTGTATTGCTGTCATTATTTGCAAAAATATTGGCGCGGTTATCTATAAGATACGTTTTTATTATTGCTTTATCGTCAGTATTGCTATCTGCCAATATCGGATATCCCCTTCTCTGTTGGGACGAATTATCCGGCAGAGCGATCTGACCGAGAGTATTGATCCACATCCAATAGATCGGTACAGGTACGGGGGTATTCAACTTGTTGGCGGGAATAGCCGCATCGATCACTCCGCTTGTATATGGAGTAGTATAATAATACCTTTGCGCCTCCGGGGTCGATTCCGAGGTATCGCCTTCGCCGCCAAAAAACAGTATATGACCTCTGAGGTAATCTGCGGCTTTGACATAATTAGAAGCATCAGCGGCTACGCCGTTATTATTTGTTTTGCTTCTCACCTCTGATGCAAAATCAGCTGCATTGGTCACTTCAATAAGCTCAGTATCAACTATTGGGTTACCGTTAGTATCAAGAACCTGCTGCCCGTTTTCCGTTTTGTAGAGGATATTTCCATTCTGATCCATTTTGGAAACCGATACAAAAGCTGAAATATTCAGGGTGATCCTTACATTTACTGCGCTGTTCGTTTTGGGAACAATATACAGTCTCAACGTATCGCCGATACCCGGTCTGACCTCAGCGGAATCCGATAACGAGGTATCATATCTCAATTTAATGCTTTCCGTACCTGAGGTTATATGATAATTACCGCTTACAGTACCGTCAACATATTCTGTTCTGACAGATTCGAGCAGGGAATCATTTCTTACGGCATTTCCGATGGTTGCTATTTCAAACGGCAGGTCGGTTGCTGTCATAGCCATTCCGTTGTTTTCGGTTTCCCTGTTCATTGTGAACCATGAGAAGGTACTGAACAGTATCGCGAACACGACAACAAGTGTAATGGCAACAAGCTTTACAAGGGATATACGGCGGTTGTTTTTCGATCCGTTGTCATTTTCGGCGTCATCGCCGTCATTGCGTCCGGAAATGCTTCTTTCAAATTCATCGGGACTCATTGAAGAGTAAGGCGCTTCGTTTCCGGCAACATCGGCCGCGGGCAGAGATGAAGTGTTGTCATCAGTACCATGAAAATCATCGAACGGGAACAGTCCGTTATTGAATTTTGCTTCGTTCATCTGCCTCACCACCTTTTGCAGTATAGATCGAGTGTGGATGATCGCCGCGTGAAATGTTACTATTATACGCACAATTATCCACTTTTATTATATCACACAATCCGGAATAATTCAAATGATTATATATAAAATAATCGTATTTTTCTGATTTTCCTGATTTTTTTCCAATTAATTGCCACACGGTTGTATAAAGCGAACAATAACAATAAAATGCAAAAAGTTCTCTGCACATCAAGCGTCAGAGCTTACACGTTTTTCATTATTATTCACTATTCATTAATATGTTTTCATCTTTGGTTTGAACAATGCCGTACACACATTCCCTTATTATTATGTCATATCAAAAATAATACAGTCAAGCGTATTTTGTCGCAAAAACCACCCCGCCAAGCCGGAGCCTGACGGGGTGGGGGTGGTTATTCAGTTGTGTTAATCAGTTTGATTATTACGGTCCAGGAGCAGGAGCTGGAGCCGAAGTTTCAATCTTTGAGAACTTCAGGTTTACAGTAAAATCTTGTCCTGCATTAGCGTTCCAACACTCTGGATCTTCGCCTTCAAGCCATACACGTACATAATACTTCTTTGCTGCGCCATAGCCAGTGCCGGTACCCTTATTGCCATCAGCAGTCAAGTCAACTACGCAATCGCCAGCAGTATAATTAGATGCAGCGCCATAAGTAGGAGAATTTGATAATACGCTACTTACAGCCTTTGTTGTTGCATTTCCATCAACTGCACCAGTGGTAACATTTCTGCCATAGAAATCAACTATCGAACTACCAGACCAAGGATCGGTCTTTGTAGTCTTGTTTGTTGCATCGAAACCATCCTTAACAGGCAGAAGTTTTTGCACACCAGTCTCATTACTAGTCGCAGTTGCATCAGGAATGATCGAAACACGCATAGCCTTGTAAAGCACATTAACAGCAGCATCATCGGTTAAAATGGCAGTCTTAGGCACAACATAAGCATCAACTGAAAGCTTTACGCCATCCTTAGCAGATGTTCTGAACCAAACAGGGATATCCACATAATAACCATCATCATTTGTATGATTCCAACCAGCAGCAGGAGTATAAGTTGCATCTTGCCAACCTGTTGTAGCAACTTTTTCTTCAGCCGAAGCAAATGCATGAAGTCTGGTTTTATAATTTGTTGTTGCTGAAGTATAATCCTCAGTTTCGGCAGTTTTTCCTGTAGCAGCAGTATAGAACTCAGCTCCTGCCTTAATGGTCTGACCAACACCGTTTGCATCAGGAGTAAAATAAATGTTCTCACCTGAAACAGAAGATGCAGGAATTATTCTGCCAAGTGCATAGTAATTGCTGACATCAACAGCATTTGACCAGTCAATCATATCTGTTGGGTTATTACCTGCGCTCGGAGCCTTGACACCATTGTCGTCAGCTTTTGCGCCTTGAGCATCAGAAGCTGGCGTAAGGAAACCAGTATTATCCGTGTAACCCTTTGTGGCGCCAGTCAAATTTCCGAGAGATACCTGCGTATCTTCAGGAGTGGTTGCTGTCATTGAAATGTTCTTAACCTCAACCTCTCTGCTCATGGTAAACCATGCATAGGTAGATGAAACTACCATTGTCGCAGATACGAGCAGCATACATGTTGCCGGTATCAGCTTGTTTAATGCGCTGCGCTTTTTTGTTGTTGTCTTTTTCATAACGCATTTTCCTTTCTTAAGTTTATAGTGTCATGCCGGGCAGACCCGGCGTGGATAAAGGTTGTACAAAAATGCCTATATCATTAGCCTTATTGTACCATTTTATGCTTTCAAAGTCAAGAGGTTTCTCGTTTTTTTACCGTAACTTCCCATTTTAGGCGATTCTCACAATTATGTGGCTTGATTTTAAAGTATTTCTCACTACTGTGAACATTTATTAATTGTCTGCGGCACTGGTATTTGACTTTTATGGTCTTGTATGGTAAAATGATATAGATTATAAACAATAATCAGACTTTTCACAGACCGGAAGGAGCGTTTGCAGTATGTCGATAACGCCTACAACTGTTGACGGTCTGCGCTCCATTGAGCTGAACTTCCGCCCGCTGCGAGACATCGCAAGCGGACGCAGTGTGTGCTATCTGGCGCGTACACAGCTGAATACGCCCGGACTTGGCACGCTTATGCCCGAAGCCTTCCGACCGGCTGCCGACGCCTCCGGAAAAGCTGCCGAACTGTTTGCTCTTGAACTTATGCAGCTTGCCGAAAGCATTACAGCCCTGAACGAAAGCGAGCGCAGGTTCCGTTGGGTGTCGCAGGATATGCCGCTGAGCCTTCTGCGTGACCGCACTACGACAGCGGTGCTTGAAAAAATTTGCGAGCAGCATTCTCTCTCCCCCGGCAATTTCTGTTTTGCCATTCCGGAAGAAACTCTGGACGAAAAGGACGACACTGCCGCAAAAAACGCCGCCTATCTCAGACAGCTCGGCTACCATATAATGCTTACGGGTTTCGGCGAAAGCGGATGCCCGTATATAAAGCTCTCTGAGCTGTCGGTGGATTACGTTATGCTTAGTCCTGCAGTTACTTTTTATATCGGCAAAAACGAAAGAAGCGATAAAGCGGTACATTCCATCATATCATTTATTAATGATCTGGAGTGCGAGCCTGTTGCGGACGGCGTTAAAACAAGCGCTCAGGCTGAGGCGCTGTACTCTTTCGGGTGCACATACTGCGCCGG
>CADBPE010000082.1 GCA_902796475.1 uncultured Ruminococcus sp. | reverse complement strand
TAAACAAAGAGTAAAACATTAGCTTTATATAGCTCTGTTTATCTTGCTTTCCCGTATTCTTTCTATTCGAGTTTCACGGATTCAGGTCCATTGTAAATTTCATCGCAAAATTGATTTTCGTGTTGTTACCGGTTTGTAAATTGACTTTTTTTGGGGGGTGTACTATAATAATTAGGAATCTTAATGCTACTATATCTTTCGGGAGGCTGCTATGCCAAGGAGCTTTTTTTTCAGTATCAATCTTTTGATCAAAAGTGACTCACATCTTAATAAAGCTATCTCCTCTGTCATTGCAGACGAAGCGTATTTTCTTGAGAATGTCCAGCTTATCCTTATCGACTCTGTATGCAGTGAACAGAGTATATCTGTCTGCGCTGAATTCAACAAAAAATATCCTAAAAATATCTATTTCGTAGACGCTGCGGGAAAGTCCGAAGCCGCCGCATACAACGATGCAAAAACTCTTAACTTCGGACACTATACAGCTTACATAGACAACTACGGCGAGTATTCTCCGAAAACACTCAGTACGCTCCAGAGCAAGACCCTGAAGTCGCTGAAAATACCGCTGCTGTGTATCGAACCGGTAATATCTCTTGCCGGAGAAGAGCCTCATCCCTATACCAACGACATCAGGAAAGGTATAGTCAAATTAAAGGAAACTCCCGACCAATTCATTCTTATGCCCGGATGCTGGTTTTTCCGGAAGAATATCGCAGATATGCAGCTCTTTGATGAAAATGTGCCGTTTCAGGCAGAAGTTAAATTTATTGCGGAAGCTCTGCTCCAGACCTATTCATACATATTCACAAACGACTTCCGCTATACGACCGCTCTGCCGTCCGATCATGAACTGTTCCGGTATATACCTCAGTACAGCAGATTTTTTTATACGCAGTGCATATCCTCGCTTGTGATACCCATGCTTATCAACTATCCCGGCTCAGTTCTGGCTCAGTCGATGATGATGTACCTGATCTGCAGCCGCTTTGCGCTTAATGCCGATGAAAAATACAAGCATGTTATCATAGGCAGCTTTGTGGACGAATTTCTTGATAAGGTTTCCGAAGCCTTGCGTTATATTGATAATTCTATAATTCTCAACAAAAAAATATGCCGTATGTGCGGTCTTGACGAGGAAATGTCATTCAGACTGCTGCGGCTCAAATACAAGCAGCCCGATCTGAAGCCGACCATTGACATGGTGCTGCCCAAGGAACAGGCGGAAAAGAGCTATTACAACTCCTGCATGAGACTTGAAAAAACCGTTCTCAGCGGTGAACTGGCGGCTCATTATGAGCTGGCTCTCATAGGCACATCAAGGGATATCACAGCAAACATTACCGCCGTGAACTACGATGCCGACGGTCTTTATATTGACGCATTTCTCAACGGCTGCTCATATCTTGCAGAGGGCAGCTTCCGCATATTCGTGAACATCAACGGGGAGCGGTTCCCTGTCATAAACTCCGGAGTTTATACCCTGAAAAAGTGCTTTGATATCTCGTTCCTTAAAAGATATTCATTCCGCTTTTTTGTGCCTGTGAGCAGCGGAAAAAAGATCGACACCGTATTTCTTGTGATGAAGTATCAGAAGCTTTCGTTCCGCATCGGCATGACCTTTGACGGGATATTTTCAAGGCTTTCGACCGAGATAAAAAGCAGCTACTGGAAATTTCTTGACCGTGTGATGACATACGACAGGAAATCGCAGTCCATTGTCATACGCAGGGCTACAAATAATCTGCTGCGCATGTGCGAGGGCAAGTTTATGTCTGAGGCAGGCTCAAGGGTAAGCCTTTCAGAATCCGTGTATTACAGGCAGCTGCGCAAAAATATACGCAGTACGATAGAAGAAAAGACCGACAGCAAAATTCTTCTCTTCTATGACGAGCTGGGGACAAATTCTAACGGAAACATTCTTTTCAGATATTTCTCAAATCACATAAACAGCGATAAAGCCGAGATCTACTACGCCGCCCGCAGAGATACCGAGGAGCTTGACGCCCTTCTCACAGAGGAATATTCCGGTGTGCTGGAGCTTGACACAAAAAAAGCAAAGATAATTGCCGCCAGCGCCGATTTTATTTTTGCTTCCGACTGTGATGTATACGAATCACTGATGTTCAGCAGCAAGGATATAATGTTTTTGAAAGACCTTATCAACGCAAAGATCATTTCCGTAAAGGATTTCTTCATCACTTATGCCACTGCGCAGTTTGACAACAGGCTGAGGGACAACACACAGTTTTTCTTCTGCGCATCCGAGCGTGAAAAGGAGCATATAACCCGCAGTATATATGACTATGACGGATCCATGGTACGGATAACCGGTTATCCTATACTTGACACCCTTACCAACGAGCCTGAAAAGCTCATACTTATTGCTCCCGGTGACAGAAGGCAGTTCTGCATTTACGATAATTCGGATTTCTATCGTTTTTCGGAGAGCCGTTTTTTCAAGCTGTACAACAAGATCCTTACCGACCCTCTGCTCCATGAAGCGTTAAAGGAAAACGGATATAAAATTGCAGTTCTTATGCCGTTTTCCATTGACAAGTATCTAAAGCTGTTCCACAATGACGAGTTTGTGCAGCTTTACGAGAGCAACGACAAAAACGAGGCCCAGCTGGTGAAAAAAGCCGCTGTTCTGGTGACTGACTACTGTGATCTTCAGTTCAGGTTTGCTTATCTTGACAAGCCTGTTGCATACTATTATCCGCAGGGACTTCCCGTTCAACAGGAATACAAAAATGAAGGTCTTGCCAAGAGCAGCTTCGGCAGGCTGTTTTTTGAACATGAAACACTCATCGGACATCTTATAGCTGAGATGAAAAAAGGATTTCCGCAGCCTGAGAGTTATTCAAAGCTGAACCGTGAGTTTTTCAAATACAACGACAAAAACAACTGCCGCAGGATACTGCGAACGATGAAAACCACATTTCTTTCAGACATTTTCGGGAAAGAGAAGTAAATTGGTGTTTCGTTTTCTGCAGGAAGGTTTCAGGGAGTTAATTTAGGAAAGATAGTCTGTGCTGCTGTTCGCAGCGGAAAAATAACTTAACGTGAAACTCGAATAAAAAGAATACGGGAAAGCAAGATAAACAGAACTATATAAAGCTAATGTTTTACCCTTTGTTTATCAACAAATGGGTGTGTCAATGCCGCCTCTCGGCGGCTGGTTGCTTTTATCGAACCGTTAGTAGGGGACGCCCTCTTGCGCAGGGCGT
>CADBPE010000081.1 GCA_902796475.1 uncultured Ruminococcus sp. | reverse complement strand
ATGTTCAAAAATTTAAACTTTTTGATTGTAAAGCTCTGTTTATCCTGCTTTCTCGTATTCTTTCTATTCGAGTTTCACGGATTCAGGAAATAAACAAAAACACACCCTCACAGCTTATCAGGAGCTGTGAGGGTGCTTTTTGCATACGGACTTATTCAACGGAAGTGTTACCTGTCAGTCTTTGTGTCCGTTTTGCCGATAAGTCTTCGCACAAGCTGCTTTACCTGCTGAGGGGAAGGCTTTGCCGGCTGAGTGTGTTCATTCATTCGCTTCAGTCAGCGGATGATCACATACTCTTTTCGTAGGCTTCGATCATCTTCTGGACCATACGTCCGCCCACGGAACCTGCCTGACGTGAGGTGAGGTCGCCGTTGTAGCCCTGCTTGAGGTTTACGCCTACCTCGTTGGCGCACTCCATTTTAAGCTTATCAAGTGCTTCTCTTGCCTCGGGAACATTGATAGAATTACTGTTGTTGCTTGACATAAGAACTTCTCCTTTGTATAAATATACAGTCATAGGTTTGCGGTCAGACCGTTACTGCTTTCCGTCAGCCTTACGGCGTCAGGTAAGATAGAACAGTTCTTAAAGCTTTGCCTTTTCCCGCAGGCGCTGTCAGATCTCTTATGCAAGCACATTATGATACGGAAGTATCTTGCAAACGGCTCACATGCCCGACATTGCCTTAAACATGATACGAAATAGCATCGGGCGTTGAGCCGCTTTGCTTATCCGTATCTCTTTTTTATGACTGTGTTATTATTATTCTCAGCATTTTTCTCTTTATTACGATATTTAAGTGGTAAATTGTGTAATAATATTCTTAAAAGAATCTTGAATATTTTTCAGAAATAATTCATTTTAATTTCATTTTGTTTTCATATCGGTTTTAAACTAATATTCTATTATTTACAATATCAAAGGAAAGAAAAATACAAGGGGGTATGATAAATGAACATTCTCATAGCCGAGCAGGACAGGGATTTTTCCTCTGCGTTTTCAATTCTGCTTGGTATGGAGCAGCACACGGTCACGACCGTGTATGACGGCACTCAGGTCATCACAAGAGTCGAAAGCGGTCAGACATTTGATGCAGCTGTTCTTGATGAAGCTCTCCCAAGGATATGCGCCGAAAAGCTGCTTAAACCTCTTTCGGAAAGGAATATCCCCGTGATAATACTTACCTCCGGAAAGCTTACGGCGTCACGTCTCACAAAGCCGCTTCTTGCAAATGCGTATCTTACGCTGCCGTTTCTGCCCGCCGAATTTATCGGAGCAATAGACAGGGTAGTGAAGAATAAAACGAGCAGCGAAACGCTGAGATTCGAGGACGTTTATATCAAATTATCCGAGTATAAGCTTTGCGGCAGTTTGCCGGTGACAGACGGCGAGATAGAGCTTTTTGCAGCGATGCTCAGGCACGAGAGAGTAAACGGCGGGCGTATCGTTCCATACGTTTCTGCGCTGAATGCCAAGCTGGAGCAGCTTGACAGGAGTATCCGCATAAAATACCTTATTGATGAGGGTTACAGGATGGTGAGAACACAAAATGAATAAAGCAAGAAAGAAATTCGTAGTTTTGTCAGAGCTGTCGGTCATTCTTTTGCTGATAATGCTGTTGGCGACAATAAACATAATAAGCTTCGCCCAGGCAGCCGAGGAAGCCGATATGATGACTGACCGCATAGCCGGTATGAACGGCTCTCTTGACACGGGAGGGAAGATGCAGCAGAGAATGGATATGCCTAACGATATAGTCCAGAACCCCGGCGGAGATCAGCAGGCGCAGCTTCCCAAAACCGACCGTTCGGGCAAGAACTTCAGGTTTGACAACGGCAGGTTCATACATTTCGGACCTGACTCTCCCGAAATGGATTCATCACTGAGATACTTTACCTACGCGATCGACAAGGACGGCAATGTTGAAAAAATAGATTTCAGAATGTCCGCCATAACCGAAGAGGATGCCGAGAGCTGGGCGCTCAGTCTGCAGAATTCCTCAACAGGCTGGACTAACCTTTCTTACCGTTACCGTGTATACGAGATAAACAACAAGAAATATGTAACGGTCATTGACCAGAGCCGTGAACTGTGGCAGTGCTACCGGATACTCATAATATCGGTCATAGGCGGAGCGGTGTTCATAATCATAAGCTTTACGGTTTTCCTCTTCCTTGGCAGAAGGCTCTTTAAGCCGGTTGAGGACGCCGACAGAAAACAAAAGCAGTTCATAGCCAAGCTTGAAAATGAATTCAAGATGCCGCTTACCGTTATAAACGCCGATACCGAAACTCTTGAACGTCAGGGCGGCGCAAACGCTCAGACAAAGTCCATAGACAAGCAGGTAAGGCGCATGACGATGCTTGTAAAGGATCTTGGCGCGCTGAGTCTGTTTGACGAAAGTGATGAAAAAACAAGGATAGACATTTCTGACCAGATGATGGCAATGATCGAAAACAGCCGCTCAAAATTCGATGAAAAGAATATAAAGCTCAGTGTTGATATAGAGCCGGGCATATCGGCTTATATGAGCGACAATGCTTTTAAAAAGGTACTGAATGAGCTTATTGTCAATTCGCTCAAGTTCTCTGTTTCTGAGGCTTCATTTACGCTTACAAAGCACAAGGACAGGATAAAGCTTATACAGACAAACGACACCGGACTTCCGGACGGCGGCTGCGATCAGATATTCGACAGATTCACAATGCTTGAAAATGCCGAGGGCACTTCCGGCGCAGGGCTGGGACTTTCCAACGTGAAGGACATTATCCGCGCAAGCGACGGCAGACTTTCGGCGGCTGTTAAAAACGGTACGATGATAATAAGCATTTTCCTTTAAGACGGAGGTGATATCATGGCTGAAGTAACCAAACCCATCGTAGTAATGAAGCGCTACGAAATGAAGTACATTATGAGTTCCGAACAGACCGAGTATTTCAAAAAAAGCGTAGAGGGACATATGAAGATCGACAAATTCGGTCTTACGTCCATAGCCTCGCTTTATTATGACACACCCAATTACAGACTTATACGCACATCGGTAGAAAAACCGCCTTTTAAGGAAAAGATCAGGCTGCGCTCCTACGGCCTTGCAACGGATACGTCACCGGTTTTTCTTGAGCTTAAGCGAAAGGCGTATGGAATAGTGTATAAGCGCCGGGTGCAGTCAACTATACCGCTCGTAAACAAATTTTTCTACGGTGAGGGCGATATATGCGCAGGAGGTCAGATAAACCGCGAGATAACCACATTCCGGGATTACTACAAGACACTTGTGCCTGCCTGTCTTATCATCTACGACAGAGTTGCTTATTTTCAGCCTGACGGAGATCTTCGCCTTACCATAGACCACGACCCCAGATACCGCTATGAGGATCTTGACCTGAAAACCTCAATGGAGGGAAATTCTCTCCTGAAGGACGGTTTCACCATACTTGAAGTAAAGGTGCAGCAGGCAGTACCTCTGTGGCTTTCGGAGATACTTACAAAGGGCAGGATATACAAAGGCAGCTTTTCCAAATACGGAGAAGCTTACAGACAGCAATTGCTGAAATTAAGAACGAAAGGAACATCAGATCATGTTTGATTCTATTTATACAGCCGATGGAGTATCGGTATCACAGTTTTTTATAATGGCAGCAGCATCCATCATTTCGGGCTTTGTTTATGCGTGGCTGATGTCCTTCAAGATCAGAGCCAAGAAGCGTTTCTTCATCGTTACGGCGGTGGTGCCGTTTATAGTATCGGCAGTCATCACCTTTGTGAGCGGCAATATCGGCGCAGGCGTTGCGGTAGGCGGCGCATTCAGCCTTATCCGTTTCAGAAGCGCACCGGGCAGTGCGGATGAGATCAGCTCCCTGCTTATCGCTATGGGCTCAGGCATTGCCTTCGGCATGGGCTACATAGCCTACGGAGTTATTATCCTCCTTGGCATGGCTGTTATTTATCTTATCTTATCGCTTCTTCCGATCTTCGAGCATAAGTCTATGTCCGAGGAAAGGCTGCTTCGCATAACCATTCCCGAATCACTCGAATACTCAGGCGCTTTTGACGATACCTTTGCGCATTATCTCAAAAGCTATGAAAACGCAGGAGTCAAGACTACCGGCATGGGCTCAATGTTCCGTCTTTCCTTCAGGATAGTTATGAAGGATCCCGCAGAGGAAAAGGAATTTATCGACGAGCTGAGAACCAAGAACGGAAATCTTGAGATCGCCGTACTTCCTTACACCGAGCCTCAGAACCAGCTTTGACAATAACTTCATCAGGGGATATGGATATCTGTATCCCCAATATTTTTACAAAAAATACAGGAGTGTGATCATCCATGAAAAAAGCCCTTGTAATATTCATGACCCTCATTGTGAGCATAGCGGCATTATCAGGCTGCGCAGGCTCCGGATCTGGCGATACATCCTCGGCTAATTCAACAGCGGCGTCCGCAGCATCAGCGTCAGAAGGCTCCTCCGCGGTTTCCGGTGATGCTTCGCAGGCTTCCTCTGATACTTCCTCACAGACGTCATCACAGACCTCCGGTTCGGAAAGCTCATACTTTTCCGATGCCGACTACAAGGATGTGACAAGTGAAACGCCTCATGCAGAGATAGTTTTCTCAGGCAGCAGCGCATCGATCTCCGATACAACAAGAGGCACTGTTTCGGATAATACCGTGACTATCACCTCAAAGGGCATCTACAAAATAAGCGGAAACTCCGACGATGTTTCCATTGTTGTTGATGATTCTTCCAAGTCCGGAAATATATATCTTATTCTCGACAATGTTACAATGACTACCAGCTCGGCGCCGTGTATCTACGTTAAAAACGCCGATAAGGTGCTTATTCAGTCCACCGGTACCAATTCGCTCACCTTCAGCGGCAGCAGTTCAGCCAAAGAGGACGGCGCTGTATATGCAAAGGATGATGTTACATTCAGCGGCAGCGGTGAGCTTACTCTGACGTCAAATCTGCATGGTGTTGTTTGCAAAAATGATCTTAAAATAACCGGCTCAAAATTCAACGTCAAAGCGGAAAGCATAGGTCTGAAATCCGAAGGCACTGTAAGGATCGGCGGCGGTACTATCCTTGTCGAGTCCGGACATGACGGCATACAGCTTGCAAATGACGATAACGATGCTTCGTTCTACTTTGAGCAGGCAACTGCCGCCATAAGCGCAGGCTATGACGGAATTTCGGTCAAGGCGGGGGACAGCAGCAAGACATTCACCGGCACTGTTGAGCTGAACGGCGGAATACTTACTGTTCTTACAGCTTCCGGTCAGGGCTCTGACGTTTCAAAGGACAGCAGCACCTCACAGAAGGGCATAAAGACTGACGGCAGCATCACCATTGACCAGACCTCTCTGACTATATCTGCGGCGGATGACGCGATCCACAGCAACGCAGACATAACGATAAAGTCCGGCGCTCTCGTTCTTAGCTCAAGCGATGACGGCATTACTGCATCGGGAGATATTACTATTGACGGCGGTTCTATCGTTGTCACTAAGTCCTACGAGGGTATCGAAGCCGAAAATGTGACAATAAACCTTGGAATTGTAAGCGTGACTGCCAGCGACGACGGCATCAACTGCTCAGGCGGCTCCGATACATCATCAAATGACGACAGACCCTGGAACAGCGGCAATACCAATGCAAAGCTGACTATAAACGGCGGCACTGTCCATGTTAATTCCGAAGGCGACGGTCTGGACAGCAACGGTTCGATCTATATCACGGGCGGCACTGTTATCGTTGAAGGACCGTCATCTCCCGGCAACGGCGCGATAGATAAGGGTGACGGCGCAGATTGTGTGGCAAGCATCACCGGCGGTACTGTCCTTGCGATAGGCACATCTGATATGGCTGTCAATTTTGATACCGGCACACAATGCTCGGCTCTGGTTTCGCTTTCCGGCTCAGATGGTACTTATATTACAGTTGATGACGGCTCTGATTTCAGCTTTACCGCAAATAAGAGCTATTCCTCGATAGTATATTCATCTCCGTATCTTAAAGAAGGCAGCAGCTGCACTATTACATCAGGTGACAGCACTGCGGCTGCCGATTTCAGTTCGGGACTTTATTATTCCAACGTAGCATCAAGAGGCATGGGCGGACGTGCTTGATCGCTGCCTGCATAGCTTAATGTGCTAAATAAAACAAGCTCCGGCACATTTCCTGCTCAAGGGAATATGCCGGAGCTTTTTCGCTTTTGTGTCAAATATGTATAAATGACCAAATATCTCTTATATATATTGTATGTACTGAAGCTTGACAATACTATATATTGTGCTTATAATATATTACAGTCCCTGACGGACGGCGCCAACTTTATCCAGGAAGCTTGAGAAGCGCAGAATAGTTTCTCCCTTGCGGAAGCTCCTGCTTTCAAAGCTATGGCATGACTCCGTATCGGCTGTTTTATTCCATTAAATAACGAATACTTATTCACTGTTGACTTCTCTATATAGTGTGTCATGGATTTGTGCAAAACGCTTTATCTTGTATTATAACTCATAAGAGCTGTAAATGCAACATACATTTTGGATAAATCCGGATAAAATATAGAGCGTATACTTTTGAACGGAGATGTATTAATTATGAAGATAATCAAAAGAAATTCCTCGGAAGAGGTATTTAACGGAGAAAAGATCGTTAATGCAGTTACCAAGGCAAACAACGCAGGAGATAAGCGCTATCTTACTCCCGAACAGATCAGGGACATCGCAGAGTACGTTGAATACAAGTGCTCCAAGATGGGCCGCGCCGTATCTGTTGAGGAGATACAGGACATGGTAGAGGATCAGATCATGGCAAAGGGCGCATTTGAGCTTGCGAGACGATATGTAAAATACCGCTATACCCGTTCGCTCGTCAGACGCGCAAACACTACCGACAACAAGATACTCAGCCTTATCGAGTGCAACAACGAGGAAGTAAAGCAGGAAAATTCCAACAAAAATCCGACCGTAAACAGCGTTCAGCGTGACTATATGGCGGGCGAGGTCAGCAAGGACCTTACAAAGAGAATTCTGCTCTCCGATGACATTGTTGAAGCTCACGAGAACGGAATAATCCACTTCCACGACAGCGACTATTTCGCTCAGCATATGCACAACTGCGATCTTGTCAATCTTGAGGATATGCTGCAGAACGGCACCGTTATCAGCGAAACGCTTATTGAGAAGCCTCACAGCTTTTCAACAGCCTGCAACATAGCTACACAGATAATCGCGCAGGTCGCCAGCAACCAGTACGGGGGTCAGAGCATCAGTCTTACTCATCTTGCGCCGTTTGTGCAGGTATCCCGTGAGAAGATAAAGCGTGAATTTCTGGCTGAGCTTGAGGAGATGAACGCTGTCATTCCCGAAGAAACCATAGACAAGATCGTTGAGGAAAGACTTAAAAAGGAGATCACCAAGGGCGTTCAGACTATACAGTATCAGGTAGTGACGCTTCTCACCACAAACGGACAGGCTCCGTTTGTTACAGTGTTCATGTATCTTAACGAGGCAAAGGACGAGGCTCAGAAGAGAGATTTGGCTATGATAATCGAGGAAACGCTTCGTCAGCGCTATATCGGCGTAAAGAACGAGGAGGGCGTATGGGTAACTCCGGCGTTCCCGAAGCTTATCTATGTTCTTGAAGAGGACAATATCACCGAGGACAGCAAATACTGGTATCTTACCGAACTTGCCGCAAAATGCACCGCAAAGAGAATGGTTCCCGATTATATCTCTGAGAAGGTAATGCTCAAGAACAAGATAGACAAGAACGGCGTGGGTCATTGCTACACCTGCATGGGCTGCCGCAGCTTCCTTACACCTTATGTTGACGAAAACGGCAAGCCTAAGTATTACGGCCGTTTCAATCAGGGTGTTGTTACCATCAATCTTGTTGATATAGGTCTTTCCGCAGAAAAGGATCTTGACCGCTTCTGGAAGATATTTGACGAGAGAATGGAGCTTTGCCACAAGGCTCTCAGAGCGCGTCACGAACGTCTTAAAGGCACACTTTCCGATGCTGCGCCTATCCTCTGGCAGTACGGCGCTATCGCAAGACTTAAAAAGGGCGAGCCTATCGACAAGCTGCTTTACGGCGGATACTCAACACTTTCTCTGGGCTATGCAGGTCTTTGGGAGTGCGTGTACAGCCTGATCGAAAAGAAGCTTACCGAGGAAGAGGGCAAGGAGCTTGGTCTTAAGATAATGAAAAAGCTCAACGAATACACTGCAAAGTGGAAGGCAGCAGAGCACATCGATTACAGTCTTTACGGAACTCCGCTGGAGAGCACTACCTATAAATTCGCAAAATGCCTGCAGAAGCGTTTCGGTATCATCAAGGGCGTTACCGACAAGAACTATGTGACAAACAGCTATCATGTACATGTTACCGAGGAGATCAACGCCTTCGATAAGCTCAAGCTTGAGTCCGAGTTCCAGGCTCTGTCACCCGGAGGAGCAATAAGCTATGTTGAGGTTCCCGATATGCAGAACAATCTGCCGGCTGTACTCAAGGTAATGCAGTTCATCTATGACAATATTATGTACGCCGAGCTGAACACAAAGAGCGATTATTGCCAGGTGTGCGGATATGACGGCGAGATACAGATAGTTACCGATGATGACGGCAAGCTTGTATGGGAATGTCCTAAGTGCCATAACCGTGATCAGAACAAGATGAATGTAGCCCGCAGGACCTGCGGATATATCGGCTCACAGTTCTGGAATCAGGGCAGAACTCAGGAGATAAAGGAGAGAGTCCTTCATCTTTCGACACATGCCTTCCAGACCGAAAAGCCTGCTGTAAACGAATAAGAATTTCGCTGCCCGCAGGCAGCGAGTCGGGGGGACTTTCAGAAAAAAGTCCCCCCGAAAACCGTGTTTTAATATTAAGAGGTGAAAATGATGTTCGTAGGTGAAATAATAACAGCCGACAGCGCCAACGGAACGGGAATAAGGGTGAGCCTTTTCGTGTCGGGCTGTACGAACCGCTGCAAAGGCTGCTTTCAGCCTCAGACATGGGATTTTGAATACGGCAGACCGTACACTCAGGAAATTGAGGATATGGTGATAAACGAGCTTTCCAAAAGCTATTATGACGGACTGACAGTGCTTGGCGGCGAACCCTTTGAGCAGTCAAACCAGAGAGGCTTGCTTGATCTTATCCGCCGCGTAAAAAAAGAGCTTCCCGACAGAAATATATGGATGTTCACGGGCTTTACCTACGACAAGGATCTTGTGCCGGGCGGCTGCCGCTATATTGAATGTACGGATGAGATACTTGACAGCATTGATATCCTTGTAGACGGCCGCTTTGTTGAGGAACTGAAAAATATTTCTCTTGTATTCCGAGGTTCTGAGAACCAGCGCATAATCGACATGAAAAAGACCAGAGCGACAGGCAGCATTGTATTATCACCGCTTATGGACAGGCGATAGTTCGGGAGCGGCAAGCTTGCCGCCGCAGGCTCTGCGCCTGCCGCCTCTCGGCTGCGGGGCGTTTAAACTGACTGTAAGTAGGGGACGCCCTCTTGCGCAGGGCGTCCCCTCTCAAAAAACAGTCCACCGGACTGTTTTTTGATTCACCCCTTGCGGAGCGCTT
>CADBPE010000080.1 GCA_902796475.1 uncultured Ruminococcus sp. | reverse complement strand
AATATAGTAAGAGCCGCGATGCGTTTCTTTTGGTGCGGGTCAACTATCAACGCGAACAAGGGGGCGGCAGCTTGCCGCCGCAAGAGGGCGTCCCCTACTAACGGTCAGTTTAAAAGCCCCCCGCCGCCTGCGGCGGCAAGGCAATGAAAGAAAAAATTAAGTTTATGACTATGGCTTCAGGGAAAAGCCGGAATATCTGAGCATGGCTTTATCCGGCGCACCCTTATGTGTTTTTTGTGATCTATTTAAATTCAGGAAAGGAAGTGTCAACAGTTGAGATCGGATTCCTCACCGGCAAGAAAGCTGCCGAATCCGTCGCCTTCATCATACAGACCACCCGAAAAAGAACCGGACGGCAGACGCAGCACCCCTCATAAGCTCAAAAAAAAGATAAAGCTCTTCTCCGTAAGACAGGGCATGGATATGCCGTTTCTTTTTCTGGTGCTGCTGCTGGTCGTGCTGGGACTTATAATGATGTTCTCGGCAAGCTATCCCTCCGCCTACGCCTATACGGGCAACAGCTACAGCTATCTGCTAAAGCAAAGCGGATATGCAGCATTCGGCGTCTTTTTGATGATCGGTCTTTCGTATTTTGATTATCGACATTTAAGCAGGCTCACAGGTATTGTGCTGGCAATTGCAATTATTGCTCTTATAGCGGTGCTGGCAATGCCTTCAAGGGGCGTGCGCAGATGGATATCTCTGGGACCTATAACAATTCAGGCTTCCGAGATAGCAAAGTTTGCGGTCATTCTTGTAATGGCAAAATGGAGCGCCACCCACTTCAAAAAAATGGATACATTCCTTTACGGAGTGCTGCCGCCGGTAATATTGCTGGCAGTGTTTTCATTCCTGCTTATACTTGAGCCTCATTATTCGGGCATAGTTATCATGCTGCTGCTGGTCGCACTGATGATGTTCATAAGCGGCGTAAAAATGCGGTACTTTATTATAGCGGGCGCTTTGATAGCCGTGATAATACTTGGTCTGGCGGTCACGGGAAAGCTCAGCTACGCAATGACAAGACTTGCAGGCTGGGGTCAGGCACTGGAATACACCACGGAAGAAATGTGGCAGGATACTTATCAGACCAGAAATTCACTTTATGCTATCGGTTCGGGCGGCTTCTGGGGACTTGGCTTCGGTCAGTCAAGACAGAAGTTCCTGTATATTCCCGAAGTACAGAACGACTTTGTGTTCTCGGTGGTATGCGAGGAGCTTGGCTTCATCGGCGCCACTGTGATACTCTGTATTTTTGCCCTTCTGGTGCTCAGGGGCATCACCATTTCAATGCGCGCAAAGGATAAGTTCGGCTCGCTTCTCGGCATCGGGCTTTCCGCTCAGATAGGTCTGCAAGTGATACTTAACATCATGGTAATCACCGACTGGCTGCCGAATACCGGTATCAGTCTGCCGTTTTTCAGCTACGGAGGATCCTCGCTGGTCACTCTGCTGGCGCAAATGGGCATAGTCCTATCCATTTCCCGAACGTCTACGATAAACAATAATTAGTCCGGCGCAGGGAACGCAGCTTTTGTTATCAATTGATTCGAGGTGTGTATTATGAAGTTGTTGTTTGCAGGCGGAGGTACGGCGGGACATATAAATCCTGCCCTTGCCATTGCCGGTTATGTAAAAGAACGTCAGCCCGATGCAGAAATACTGTATGTGGGAAATAAGGGCGGCATGGAGGAGCGGCTGGTGCCGCAGGCGGGCTTTGAGTTCCGCAGCATAAGCGTACAGGGCTTCCGCAGAAAGGTGTCCTTTAAAGCAATAGGAGAAAATATCGTTACCGTTAAAAAGGCGGTTTCGGCGGGCAAAGCGGCAAAGAAGATCATTGAAGAGTTCAAACCCGATATATGTATAGGTACAGGCGGATATGTAAGCGGTCCTGTGCTGAGAGCCGCCCAGAAGCTTGGTATCCCTACGCTTATACATGAACAGAACGCTTACCCCGGAGTTACCAACAAAATGCTCTCAAAGAAGGCGACCCGTGTTATGCTCGCCATGCCCGATGCGAGAAAGCACTTCAAGGAGGGCTGCCGCTTCGTGGATACGGGAAATCCCGTGAGAGGCGAAATATTAAAAATCGAAAAAGAAGAAGCCCGCAAGAAGCTTGGTCTTGATGAACGTCCGGTCATACTTTCATTCGGCGGCAGCTTAGGCGCTGACAGAATAAACCGTTCGCTGGCTGATATCATCGCCAGAAGCGCAAATGACGGCAGGTATCAGCACATTCACGCCTACGGACAATACGGCAAGTGGTTCCCCGACCTGCTCAGGGAAAAGGGCGCCGATCTTGAAAAAGCAAAAAATCTTGATATACGGGAATATATAAACGATATGCCCGTGTGTCTCGCCGCTGCCGATCTTGTAATTGCCCGCGCGGGCGCGATAACTCTGAGCGAGATACAGGTCAAGGGCAAGCCTTCAATACTTATCCCATCGCCTAATGTAGCCGAAAACCATCAGTTCCATAACGCAATGTCGCTTGTGAGCCATGACGCTGCCGTAATGGTAGAGGAAAAGGATCTTACTCCCGAAAAGCTCACGGAGGAAATAGACAAGTTAGCTTCCGATCCTGAGCGTCTGGCGCTTTACTCAAGGAACGCAAAAAAAATGGCTATCGACGATGCTTCAAAGCGTATTTATTCTGTTATAATAGAAGTGCTGTCTTCCCCTAAAAGCTGAACAGCGCAGCAATGTCGTCAGCTTAAAGTTTTCTTTCACCGCCCTGCGGCGGTGAGGATGACTTTTCAGCAGCCTGCCGCTTTTTGCAAAGAGCGGGATCAACGCAAAAAACAACTCAGAAGGGAGGATGATTATTCGGGATATGAGCAAAAAAAGTACGGACGCTTCCCGAAAGAAACCAAGCGCCGGTAAGCCGACGCCATCGGGAACGAATGAAAAGAATGACGGCAAAAACACAAAAAGAAACAGGAATCCCGGAAAGAAAACAAGCTATCCGGAAAAGGCCCTGAAGAAAAGTCCTCAGGGAAAAAGCAGTACGCCTGATGAAAAGAAAAAAACAAACGCCAAGGAATCGGAATGGGAAAAGAGTCTGAGAAATGACCCGCACAAAAAAAGTCCCGGAGCAAAGAAGATCTATAAGGAAAGAACAAGGCGCAAAAGCAAGCGCAGCGACGCCGCAGACGGCGACAGAAACTATGGAGATGCTTTTAATAATTCCGAAATGATGGACGTGGAAAACGTCTTTGAGAAAGAAAGACCTGAAAGTCACCTGCACTACATGAAGCCGCTGCCAAAGGCAAAGGAACCCAGCAGCCCGGTTAAACGAATGCTCAAAAGACTGCTGTTTTACACCATAACGGTGCTGGTGCTGGTGTCGGTATGCTTCGTGCTTTCTATCACGGTGTTCTTCAAGATAGACGAGATCGTGGTGGAGGGCGATACCAGATATCCTGCCGAGGATATCATAAGCTCATGCAAGATCGAAACAGGAGACAACCTGATACTGTGCAACACCTCTCCGGGTGAAACAGAGATATGGAAGAAATTCCCCTATATTGAGTCGGTGAACATCAAAAAAGCACTGTTCAACAAGATCGTGATCGAGATAAAGGAGGCTGTGCCTACCTCGCTGATAGAAAGCGACGGCAAGTATGTCCTTCTGAGCGAAAGCGGCAAGATCATAGATATTTCCGACAAGAAGCAGGGCGACGTACCCATTATTATGGGTGCCAAGCTGATGACGCCGAAGCTGTCCTCATCCGTAAAGTATAAGGACCCCAAGGTGGAGGAGTACATAAGCGACATACTGAGAGCCGCCGAGGAATACAAGTTCGGTGTGCTAAAGGTCATTGATATCAGCAATCTTTCAAAGATAATGCTGGAAACAAAAAAGGGACTTCACATTATTATCGGTACCCCCGAAAATGTGGATTACAAGCTGAAAACCGCCAAGAAGATAATCGACAAGGATATTCAGGACGACGATATAGGCACACTTGATGTTTCTCTAAGCTCGTCTGACGGCGGCAAATCCTATTTCAGCAGCAAAAAGAAGCTTCCGGAGACCTCTAAGCCCCAGACCTCCGAGGCAAGCCGGCAGTCAAGCCGGAATTCCGGCGAATCGTCAGCGCAGGAAAGCTCAGAAGATGAACATTCCGTACAGGAAGGCTCCGGAGATGATAATTCAGAGCCGGAAACCTCCGGACAGGAAAGTCAGACAGAGGAGACCTCATACGAGGAAACCTCTCAGGACGAAACATCGGAGGAAAGCTACGAGGAAAGCTATGAGTATCAGGAAAGCTATGATCCGGATGATGAGCCCGGTTACGGCTCAAGCTATGAGCCGGACGATGAGCCCGGTTACGATCCGGACGATGGATCGGACGAGGACTCAGGTTATGAACCGTACTACGAGCCGGACGAGGACTCATATCAAGCCCCGGACAAGCCGGAAGATACTACGGAATAGCGCGTAAACAGAGCATGAGAATGCGCTGAAACACGTCTGCCGGCGCGCATGAATAAGCATGCAGCCGGCATAATGCGCAGATATAATTATTTTTCACACACGGTGATCCGGACTGCTCACAAATGTCAGTTTGGTGTTATATAATATATGGCAAAATGCACAAAAATTTCCTGTAATAAGGTGCATATTACTTGAAGAATAATAAATCTGCGCAAAAAATTGATTGAGATATTGAAATTTTGCCGCAAAAGTGGTAAATTAGTATCAGTTGTATTATTATAACGGCAATGCCAGAATCATTTAGAAAATTCTGTCAGATGTATAATAGTTGAAGGGAGTATTACAATGCCTTACGAATTTGAAAACGAGGTAGAGAGCATAGTACATATCAAGGTTATAGGTGTCGGCGGCGGCGGCGGAAACGCAGTTGACCGCATGGTTGAGTATGTTACCGGCGTAGAGTTCATCTCCGTCAACACAGACAAGCAGGCTCTCAACCGCTCAAAGGCCTCACAGAAAATACAGATCGGTGAGAAGATCACACACGGTAAGGGTGCAGGCTCCAAGCCTGAGGTAGGCGAAAAGTCCGCCGAAGAGAGCAAGGAGGTCATCGCTGAGCTCCTGAAGGATACGGACATGGTATTTATTACTGCCGGTATGGGCGGCGGTACAGGCACAGGCGCTGCTCCTGTTGTAGCGCAGGTCGCTAAGGATATGGGTATCCTTACGGTAGGTATCGTTACCACACCTTTCCTCTTTGAGGGCAAGCGCAGAATGGATCAGGCTCAGGTCGGTATCCAGAAGCTCCAGCAGCATGTTGACTCACTTATCGTTATTCCTAACGAAAGACTTAAAAATATCAGCGAGGAGAGGATTACTCTCCAGAATGCGTTCTTTGCAGCCGACGACGTTCTCCGTCAGGGCGTTCAGAGCATTACAGACCTTATCGTTATCCCCGGTCTTGTAAACCTCGACTTCGCAGACGTTACCTCTGTAATGAAGGATGCCGGCTATGCTCTTATGGGCGTAGGTCTTGCTTCAGGTAAAGACAAGGCAAAGATCGCAGCTCAGAATGCTATTTCCAGTCCTCTTCTTGGTACATCTATCGCAGGTGCTAAGGGACTTATCGTTAATATCAAGGCTTCTCCCGATATCGGACTGGACGAGATCCAGGATGCTTCCACAATGATCTCCGAGCAGGCAGACGAGGATGCAGTTATCATCTGGGGTGCTGCTCTTGATGAGGAAATGGAGGATACCATCAGCGTTATCGTTATCGCTACCGGTTTCCCTACTACTGATGCCTATAGTTCGGTTCTGCCGCCTATAATGCCCGCTAAGAAGGAGGAAAAGAAATCCCCTTTTCAGTTCGGCTCCCAGGTAGCTTCCAGGCCTGAACCCAGCCGTTACGGTTCAGCTCCCAGACACCAGGATAAGCCCGTTTCCAGAAATCCGCAGCCTTCATATCCGCAGCAGCCCTCTTATGGCAGACCCGCACCCGCTGAAAACGGTGCTTCTGCGCCTGTTTATCCCAACGCAGCTTCAAAGCCCGGCGCAGGTCAGAGACCCTCTCAGCCGATGCCCCAGAGCAGCGATGCTGATGATTCATACATGGATATCATGAGGATCTTCAACAACAATAATAACAATAAGTAATTCCGATCAATAAGCCTGCCGTATACACGACAGGCTTTTTTGTACCGGCAAACGTGTATTTTTCTGTCAGGGAAATGAATAATTATGAGTATGAAACTGACCACCGTGAGGCTCACGCTGGAGCCTCTTGCGGCAAAGCATTTTGAGAGCGCCTGCGAGTTCTCTCTTGACCCCGAAAACGCCAGAATGATGTGCTATCTCCCCTGCGATGATGAAAAGGAAGTAATGGACTACCTTGTAAAATGCGGGCTGCAATGGAAAAAGGAAAAGCCTGAATATCTTGAAACGGCCGTTATGCTGGATGATACGCATATAGGAAACGTGAGCATTGAATTTCTGGAAAACGGTACCATAGGAGAACTGGGCTGGATAATCAACAAGCGTTACTGGGGACACGGCTACGCTGTGGAGGCAGCCGCCGCTCTTATAGCTTACGTCCGCAAAAAATACGGCGTTACACACTTCATAGGTCACGCAGACGCTGAAAATGCGGCCTCGCTGAGAGCTATGGAAAAGCTTGGCATGGTATGCACCAAAACCTACGGAGGAAGAAAAAACCGCTGCTCCCAAGAAGAAAGAACAGAATGTCTTTACGAAATGGACGTTGAATGACTGTTGCGGGAGCCTATCACAAGGAGGAAGGTTATGAAAACAAAGCATGTTATCGATCTTGAAAGCCTGTCAATCGAGGAGCTTATGGAGATCATAGAACTCGCAAACGAGATAATGAAGGATCCCGGGGAATATTCCGATGTGTGCCGGGGAAAGATACTTGCAACGCTCTTCTATGAGCCGAGCACACGCACCCAGATGTCCTTTAAGACCGCTATGCTCAGACTTGGCGGCAGCATAATCGGCTTTGACAATCCTCAGAATTCCTCCGTATCCAAGGGAGAGAGCCTGAAGGACACCATTACGGTCGTGGGCGGCTATGCTGATATAATAGCTATCCGTCATTCGCTTGAGGGCGCTGCAAAGGCTGCTTCACTGTACTCGGCTGCGCCGGTCATCAACGCAGGCGACGGCGGACACCTGCACCCTACTCAGACTCTTACTGATGTAGTCACGCTTTACAACGAAAAAGGCACGCTTGACAATATGACTATCGGCTTGTGCGGCGACCTGAAAAACGGCAGAACCGTACATTCTCTCATAAAAACCATGTCGCACTTCAAGGGCAACAGATTCGTGCTTATTTCTACGCCTGAGCTTACTGTGCCCCAGTATATCAAGGATATTATGAATGCCTCCGGCTGCCGCTATACAGAGGTTCGCAGCCTTGCAGAGGCTATTCCGGAGCTTGACGTGCTTTACATGACAAGAATACAGCGTGAACGCTTCAAGAACTACGAGGAATACGAAAAGCAGAAAGGCGTGTTCGTTCTTGACAGAGAAAAAATGCGTCTTGCCCGCCACGATATGAAGATACTCCACCCCCTGCCCCGTGTAGATGAGATCGCCGAGGACGTTGACTATGACGATCGTGCAAAGTATCTCATCCAGACAGTATACGGTATGTACGCCCGTATGGCTCTTATTATGAAAATGCTGGAAAACGCCGACAGAAAGCCCATGCCCAGACAGTTCGACACCCATAATGTAAGATGCAGCAATCCGAACTGCATAAGCTATACCGAAGAATATCTGCCGCGCATTTTCCATCCGCTGGGCGGCGATATGCTGCTTTGCAAATACTGCGAGGCAAGAAACCTTATATAACACAGCATGACCATCAGGAGGTCGATATATGTGAGAAAGCACAAACTGATCGTTCCGGCGCTTTGCTGTTTTGCTCTGTGTCTTTTCACCGGATGCCGGATCAGCATAACTCTTCCGTTTGGCAGCGATCAGTCATCGTATAACGGTGTGACCGGAGTAAAGTCACTGTCTGTTCCTCCGGATTATTCCGTTGCCGATAACATGGAACATTATGACTATTCCCACAAGAGCGCACTTACCGAACAACAGATGGAGGTCTACAACCTTCTGATATATATGCTTGACCACAAGCAGGATTCATTTAATTTTGAAAATATTGAAAACGACGACTTTAAAGAGGCTTATTATGCGGTGCTTTATGACCATCCGGAATATATACGCACAGGCTTCAATTATACCTATTCGGTTCGGACGATCGGCGGCTATGCGCAGTTCAATGCAAAGCCCTCTCTCCTGTTCGATGACCCGCATGACATGGAAAAAGCCGAGCAGGATCTTGAAGCCGTAGTAAGCAGTGTTGTCAGCGCCGCAAAGGCTCAGCCTGACCCTTACTATATGATAAAGTATGTGCATGATTATATAATCGACAACACCGTATACGACATTGAAAGCCTTGAAGATGACCGCAGCAGTGAGGAAGGATTATTGCCGGCATCTACCGCATACGGCTGTCTTGTGCAGCGCAAGGCGGTTTGCTCGGGATATTCTGCGGCTTTTCAGCTTATCATGCAGCGTCTTGGTTTTGAATGCGGAAGAATAAACGGCACCAGAATAACCGAGACAGGCGCGCATCAATGGAATTATGTAGGCGTTGACGGAGAGTATTATTTTATGGATCTTACCTGGGATGATCCCATAACGTCTGACGGCGGAGAAAACCGGGCATATGATTTTTTTATGATAACCGATGCCGATCTTGCATACACCCATGTAAGCGACCGCACCCTTCCGCAGCCGGTGTGCCGGGGCATACGATACAATTATTTCTATTACAACGGTCTTTATTTTGACGAGTATGATTTTCGCTATGTAAGCGATGCTGCCCAGCGTATGCGTGAGGACAACGGTTTCAGTGTGAAGTTTTCCACGCCCGATCAGACACAGCGGGCAGTAGAGGATCTTGTTGAGAATCAGAGGATATTCCGGCTTGACTTTATCAAGGGAGGCATTACCTATTCGGTCTCGACCTCCGGATGTATACTCAGCATAAATTATTGATTTTTTTGAACGCTCTGCCCTGTCTGACACGGTTTTCACGGGACTTTTTTCTAAAAGTCCCACTGACTGCGCTGCTTGCGGCTGAAAGATAGTAAAAGCCGCTGTGCGTGTCTGCCGGTACGAGTAAAATGCCATCGCAGCGGCAAGGAGAGTAAAAATGGATATAAAGGAACTTCGTGAGAAGGCAATGAAACTCCCGCTAAGCCCGGGAGTTTATATTATGAAAAACAAAAAAGAAGAGATAATATATATCGGCAAGGCAAAGGCGCTGAAAAACAGGGTGAGCCAGTATTTCGGCTCTCAGAAGAACCATCAGGAAAAGGTGCGTCAGATGGTGCAGAATGTTGACCATTTCGACTATATCCTCTGCGGCAGCGAATTTGAAGCCCTTGTGCTGGAATGCAGTCTTATAAAACAGCACAAGCCAAAGTATAATATTCTGCTCAAGGACGACAAGGGATACAGCTATATCCGCATTTCTCAGGGTGAGTGGAGAACCATCAGCCACGTCATGCAGAAAGCCGATGACGGCGCCGAATATCTTGGTCCTTATATGAGCGCATGGTACGCAAGAAACGCCGTAGACGGGGTTTTAAAGGTGTTTGGGCTGCCTTCATGCGGAAAGGTCTTTCCGAAGGATATAAAAAAAGGAAGACCATGCCTGAATTATTATATAAAGCAGTGCTGTGCGCCTTGCAGCGGCAGGGTCTCTCAGCAGGACTACGCCGAAAGAGTAGCTGCGGCGGTCGATTTTCTCAAAAAGGGCGGCAGCGATTCTGTGAAGATAATGACTGACGAAATGGAACGTGCTGCCGAAAACCTCGATTTCGAGCTTGCTGCAAGGCTCAGGGACAGAATAAACGCCGTAAAAAGAATAACCGAAAAACAAACGGTAGTAGCGGCATCCGTACCGGAGCAGGATGTTATTGCCATGATGACCGAGGGCGATGACGCATGTTTTTCTGTGCTGAGATTTTCGGGCGGCAGGCTTTACGATAAAGAGGATTTTCTTATAAATGATATTGGCAGGGACAGCGACGGGGCTTCCGTAAGGTCGGAATTTATCAGGAGATATTACAGCATGAGGAGAAATGTTCCGCCGATACTGACCCTTGATATGGTACCTGAGGACGAGGAGCTTATCGCAAACTGGCTGAGTGAGCTGAGAGGAAAAAAGGTCAGGCTGAACTATCCGCAAAGGGGCGAGCAGCAGAAAATTCTTGAAATGTGCCGCAAAAACGCTGCGGAAAAGCTTGCTCAGAGCCGGGGTCATCTTGGTCAGGAGCTTTCTGCTCTTGATGAACTGGCGTCTTTGCTGGGACTTAGCTCACCGCCGGAATTTATTGAATCCTACGATATTTCAAATCTTATGGGCAGTGAAAACGTGGCGGGCATGGTTGTTTTCAGAAACGGCAGACCCTACAAAAGCTCATACAGACGTTTTTCCATAAAGGGCTTCGAGGGTCAGGACGACTACGCCTCAATGCACGAGGTCCTTACAAGAAGATTTGAGGAATACCTAAAGGAAAAGGACACCGGAGAAGGCTTTGGCAGACTGCCTGATCTTATCCTTCTGGACGGCGGCAAAGGTCAGGTATCAGCTGTAAGACCGGTACTTGAAAGGTTCGGTCTGGATATACCGCTTTTTGGCATGGTAAAGGACGGAAAGCACCGCACGAGAGCCATTACTGACGAGGGCAGAGAGATAAGCATAACCTCAAAAAGACAGGCATTCACGCTGGTTTCGACCATACAGGATGAGGTACACCGTTTTGCTGTCGGCTATCACAGAACAAAGCGAAAGAAAAAGGCTCTTTCGACCACGCTGACAGGCATCAAGGGCATAGGCTCAGAAAGAGCGAAGGCGCTGTTGTCGTATTTCAAGACAATTGACAGGATAAGCCAGGCCGAGGTAAAGGAGCTTATGCAGGTAAAAGGAATGACCAGACCGGCAGCGGAAGAGGTGTACAGCGCTTTCCATCAAAAGAGCGGTACGGAAAATGAATAGTGTTCACGATTTGTCTATTTCTATGAAAAGACCGGCACAAATATATTGCTGCATCTGCAGTTCAATATTTGTGCCGGTTTTTTGTATAATATTATTTCAGAACCGATAGCAGGGGACGCCCTGCGGAGCGCTTGTAGCACAGGGATTTCGCGCTCTGCGGAGCGCGACCAAGGGCGCTGCCCTTGGAACCTGCAAGCCTTTGAAAAGGCTTGAGCGAAACTTTTATGTTTGGTTTTTGGGGTGATATTTCGGGCGCGGGTAATTACATTTCCACTTGTTTATCTGTGAACGCGAAATCGGGAGCGCAGGCTCTGCGCCAAGCCTTTGAAAAGGCTTGAGCGAAACTTTTGTGTTTGGTTTTT
>CADBPE010000079.1 GCA_902796475.1 uncultured Ruminococcus sp. | reverse complement strand
TGATTCTTTTGATAGTAATTCTGTCCTGAGGGGTTACTGCTCTTTTATAATCCTTAAAGAACAGTTCAAAAAGTGTTGTTTCATCATGGATCGGCTCTATCGGAATCTCAATTCTCCCCTTGTGATGAATACGTGTTGTAAAGATTACACTGTATGAGCCGGAAAGAAAGCGTTCAAGATAAGGATCATCCTCCACGTCAAAATTATCAATGATGATCAGCACGCTTTTGTCGGCTATCCTTTTCAGAACATCCATTTTTCTCAGACCATATTCTTCATCGGTGTCATTAGGATAGTATATTCGAGAAATGCCGGTCATCGGACATTTATTATCATCTCCTATTGAATAAGCAAGATTTTTCTCAAACGGAACCCATACAATATTTTTATATTCGTTAATATGCTCCTGCAAATATTTCTTGGCTATTTGACTTTTGCCTAAACCGCCCATTCCTACAAGAAAAACCTTGCTGTTTCCTCCTGACAATAAGCTGCTCAATTTCTCCAATTCATCACTACGACCAACAAAGTCTGAATCAGGATATGCAAGTGAATTAACAACAGTTACTTGGTCATTCGATACCAATACGGGCATAGGTCTGTTGATTTTTTGGGGTGTCTGGCCGTTCGAAGATAAACAGTCCTTTACCGTATCCACTAATGTCATTATGTGCGCCTCAAGAGGAGGTGTAACAGCATCGATCCAATGCTGTTGTCCAATATAATACTTTACCCCTTCAACAAAGTCATCTTCCGATACCTTGAAGGGCAGTATAGCAATGTTTTCGTTTCTCCTGACTCTTTCAATTGCAAGATTGATTTCAGACTTGACATCATATGACTTTGCGGCTTCGCTGTTCAATACGACAACAAAAACCTTGCAAGCGTTGATTGCCTTCTCAATGCTTGCTGCATATTCCCCAACGACATTTCTTGGCGCATACCAGCATCGAATGCCGCATGATTCAAGTTTGTTCACTATAGATTCTGTAATATACAAAGACGATTTTGTATGATAGCTGATAAATACATCAATATTCATTTCCATCTCTCCCGTTTTTTGAACGATCAAATTGATAGCAATGTGAAACACTCTATCCATGCAATATTATACTATATTTTTCACAGTTTTTCAATCGTTTTATACTATTATACCAAAGAGCAGATTCTTTACTCAAAAATTCCGCTTGTCGGATAAATGCTTATGTTCGCCAATATATTTTGTTTTGAAACACACACTTTTATTCTACACTTACCTTAAATTCAGAAACATTGTTTTCCGGATAGTTTCCAAAATTAACAAGAGGAGAACACCACACCGAATGGTTTCCCCTCTTGTTTCATAAGATATTCGATTATTAAGATTTCTTCTGCACAACATTTCAATCATCAGTAAACAAAGCATCCAGCGCATTGTTCCACCGTTTTTTTTCACAAGAGTCACGAAATGATGAGTGACGATTTGATTTTGATGATCCCTCGTTTTTTCGATTTCGGTTTTTGTGATAGGGAAATTCGAATTCGTCCCCCAAACCGTTGATCCACTCCTCAAAGGTAATCATCACCGGTCTGGAGCTGTGTCGGATCAATGGAAGAATGTACTTTTCAGGGCAATCAAAAACCTTGACCGTCTGATAATCAGGCAGTTGGGTCACAAACGGGAAAAAACCGCTTTTCAGGATCAAGGCTTCCGTTCCTGCATCGGTTTTTCTAAGATGCAGCAATTCCGACGGACTGATCAGTGCGTGCTCCGTCCCGTAAAAGTCATACTCCGTGCCGCACATTTTTGCTATTTTTTCATAAAAGCTGATATCCTTTCCCGGGAAAATGATCCAATCACAATTGGCAATGATTGTATCAGCGTTATCCTTATACTTTGTTTTTAACTGACCGAAAGACTGAGTAAACAGGAAATAGCGGATATTATAACCTCTTGCTTCGGAAATTCTGTTTTCAAAGCTGTCGATCACAGGAAGGTTACCAAATTCATCCATCACAAAATTAACTCTGGTTCTTAACATTTTCTGGTGTGAAGCAGCAGAAGCGGAAATCAGATACTGATAGCATTGTGTATTGAAAAGATTGATCAGAAAGCCAAGAGATTTTTTCTCGTCAGGATAGATCACATATATCACCATTTTTTCTTTTTGCAGATCATCAAAGTCAATGTCATTGTGGCATAATAGTTCCAGCATTGCCTGATTTTCGTAGAATGGGATCAGCATCTGTTTTACGGCGGAGAAGATACAGCTTGATGTTTTTTCAGCCGAAAGATCAAGCACCGAGTGCATAGACGTAGCTGCGTTGGTATTCTGATCCATTTCACGCAGCAGCCTTCTCAAAATCTCCGAGTTACATTCGTTGGATAGCTGTATCAGATTTGAGATATTAAAATAAGCATCGGGAACGGAATCCTTCAGCAGCAGCATACAATATCTGATCACTTCCCCGGCCATGTCCGGCCAGTAATTATCCGTTGTTTTTTCTTTGGCGGGTGCCGTTAATGCGGCTTTCAGATCACTGACGGCTTGCTCTGAATTTGCTGTGTCGTTGATTCTGTCAAATTTTCGTGCAAGATACATGGGGTTCCATCCGTGAGAATGCAGGGGATCACGGAAATTCAGCAGTCTGATTCTGTAGCCGTTCTGCTTCGCATAGCCCGCCGTGCGTTGATACAATTCCCCCTTTGGGTCGTTGACCACAAGATTCTCACCTGCTTTCAATGCGCTGAGAATGATCAGTGTTGCTTCAATCCGTGATTTTTTGCTTCCGGTCGCTCCCTGAATGTAAATATGTGCATCGGAATTGTCCACATATAAAGAGTCCGTACTGCCGTATAATACTGCCCCGCACCCATTCCCCGAAGACTCTTTCGTTATCCTTTCACACACCCCCATTATTTCATCCGGAGAGGCAAATCGTGATCTATTTTGGGTAATATATTTTGAATATTTAGCTTCGTACATTCCCTTCATTCTCCTTGTCGATTGTATCTGATCTAAATCCAATCCGGGGTCTTTCATCGGTTCTGACCTTTCCAAGACTGATCTTTTCGATATCAAATAATGTTTGCAAGTGGGAAAGCAACTTGCTGCAGCAATCCTTCTCCGACGTCAGAACACAATCATATTGCCGCTGGTGATCCTTGAGAAACATCATGAATGCAGTAAAATAGGAATTGCAGTATTCCGTATCGCTCCACTCCGTTATGTCGATGATCACTTTTCCAACATATTCGCTGACATATCTGCGGGAATGTTTGGATTCATATAAAAACCGATCAATTTCCCGAAATCTCTCCGTCATGCCTATGTATGGAAATACAAACTCAAATACATCTTCCTGTTTTTCATGTATCAATTCTCGTATCACTTCGTATGGTCCGATCAACAGCTTCATATTGATTTCCTCCTCTTAAAGCGTCTCTCAGTCATATTGGTTTGCACTTTTTCGTCCTCCGCTACCGGTCGAAACGGAACCAGTACGGTCTGCCTTCATCCGGCAAAATTACCGCTTCACCGCATTTCAGATCATTCAGCACTTCCGGCGGTATAACAGGAACCTCACGGGTTTCAGTATGAACATGACACAGTACATCAATGGCAGTCACACTGACAGTCTCCGTACCGCCGCAGCTCACCACAAAATTCCTTGTGGCATCATCACGGGGTCTGAATACGATCACGTCTCCATAGCCGGCAATGTCGTTCATGGCGTTTTCCTTTTTTCCGTTATACAGCTTTTTCAGCTGACTGAAATTCTGAAAGCCGCTGTAGATCCTCACTCCCTTACTGCGTCCCATGTCCTTTGCAAAATCGAGATATTCCAACCCTGACGGCAGATAGGCATACTCGTCCAGTACAAAGTTGTAGCGCGTTTCGTCACTGCTTTGCAGATTATCCCCTGAGAGCGATTCCTTTAAAGCCAGATCCAGAAGCAGCCGGATGATCGCTTCGGAGGACTTCCGGTTCTCAATATCAAATACGAGAAAAAGTCTGTGTCCTGCCCCCTTATGCATAAACTGACGAATGCTGAATCTGCTGTGATCCGCACAGAAATGGGAACCCATTGGGAATGTATCCAGCAGGACAGTTTTTAACTCCATTCTGACTCCATAGCTTGTAATATTAGTCTTTTTTGACAAGAGATCCTGAACCGCAAACAACTCCGCATATTTTCTGACATCGTCCATGACCTCCGCATCTGATACGGTCAGAATCCTTTTGATAAGCTCACTGTTGAAAGGCAGTTTTCCTTTGCAGTCCCTGAATGCGCACATAAGCTGGCCATAAAAAACCAGCATGGCAGCTTTGGGAAACGCCTTGTTTTCGGAATGTTCGATCGCATCTTTGAAAAGCATCCCGGCGACCTCTTTCAGAACTTCCTGCGGATGTGTATCAAGCCAGGCTTCCTTCATCAAGGACCACTTCACATGATTTTCTGCAGGGATTCCCGGCACGTTATGAAGCGACAGAACCACATCTCCCGGACGGAAGCATTTGTAGATATATTCCTTTTTGATATCCAGAATCACCGTCACACCATGAGGATTCCTGCCGATCTGCTCAACGACCTTCAGAAGCTGGGTCGTTTTCCCGCACCCCGGACGGCCGATAAAAGCGATCGAACGGTCCGAAAGAACAATGTTTCTTTTCTGATTGTTCCTGTCTCTTCCCGAAAGAGAAACCTGGACGGAAGACGGTGTTATCTCAGGAACGGTGTAGATGTTTTGATGGATTATATTCATCACTAACCTCCTAAAAGCAAATGATCGTCAGAATGAGGATTCCAGCGCCGTATGAAAAGCGGTAATCATCCGGCGCATTACTTCCCTGCTGATTGCCGGTATTATCATAATGAATCGGAATCATCGTCAGAATCGTCATTGGAATCATCATCCGAATCATTATCAGAACTACTGTCGGAGTCACCGTTGTCGCTGGCGTTGGCATCGGAATCAGATTCAGTGGAACCGTCTGTGGAGACGTCGGTGCTGCTGAGATCGTTTCCGGATTCCAGATCCGCTCCTTCTGCCTCACCGTTGCCCGGAAGCTCATAAGTGCATAGCGTACTCTCCACACCGTTTTCATCGAACGTGGACAGCGTACCGGACATTCCGTCCTCTGAGGGATTGATATAGACATTGGCGGCAATATCCTTATCCTGCGAACAGGCATAGGCGGTTACATTTGCCATTCCGTCATTATGATCCTTGCACTCGAACTCGTGGCTGATATTCTCATCATGAGGCTCGATCTGAAAGGTGCCAGGATTCGTAAAAAGCTCGTTATGCTGTTCCTGCGTCAGTCCTGATTTGGAACTGAATTCGACTTCATAACGGTTCTCCATTCCATATTGATGGCCGATATCAACTTTTGTATCGTCTGTGATTATCTTGCCTGTTCCGTTGGGAGAAACCATCTCGTTGTTTTCGTTCATTTGTGTGCGTGACGCATACTCATGAACCTTATCTCTTGTCTCCTGTGGAATGGGCGCTCTGTCTATGTAGCTCATATCATGACCTCCTTGTTATATGGTGAATGGGAGAGCTGTCAATTCTCCTCTTTGCTGTAAGCGATTCTGGATCCTCTGGATATTCCCGATCCGCTTGCTGTCGGAAGGATGCGTGGAAAGCAGTCTGGAGGAAAGGCTTTCCGACTTCCTGCTTTCATAGGTCAGTCGTAAAAACTGTTTGAGCTGCTCACCGTAGCCCAGCCGCGTTGCGAACTCGTCCGCCTTCAGCTCGGTGAAACGTGAAAGGAGCCTCTGTAGTGCCTGCATGACAAACAGATTCACCCTCAGAATGATATCCTTGATCTTCCCCAATAAACGACCTACCAATGAACCGGCGACGAATCCCGCTGTAACGTTGCCAAAAATCGCCACAACCAATCCGATCAGGATCGCAATGACCAGTACATAAATACTGAGAACAAACATAGCAAGCAGCGAAAGCACCGTAATGGTGTTGCAGATCAGACAGCTGGTATAACTATCCTTGAATTTGAAATGCTTGATCTCGTGGGCTGCAACCCCTTCCAGACACCCTGAATTCATCAATCCCCGGTTGATCACTATGGCGTTGCCGGCGTTGAATCCGTTCAGAGCATTATCCTCAGACAGGTAGATCTTGGGATTACGGAAAGTGTATCCCAGGCTTTCCCCGCGCTGCAGCACACTTTCAAAAGCAATCGCTAGCTTCTCCCTGTCATGGGGAGCAAGATATTCCAGTTTTGTTGCATCCGCCCGATAGAGCGCTAATTTCATCTGGATAAAGATACCGATGGGAATGGCAGCCGCTACGAATAAGACGCCTATCCATCCGGCGATAAAATATCCCGCTGTGAGATCGAGCAAAAACAGAATCACAAAAATGACACTTGAAAGATACATACTTCTACCTCCTTCAGATGCTGTAGATGGAAAAGTAGTTAGTCACTCCGGTGTTGTCCATAAGGATGAATGAGTTTCCCGTCAGATCAATAATCTCCTCCTCTTCGATGATTCTACGCTTCACCGGAACCGATGTCGTGGTATCGGTGTGGTTCCTGTCGAAAAGAATATCAATGAAACTCTCGGAAAACATTCTGCGGTTGACTGTGCTGGCATAGTGAGTTTCCTGCTGATAAACCTCGTGAAAACATTCGGACATTTTCGTACAGCTTTTTCCCGTATGCTGACCGAGAAGATTCAGCGAGAATTTTATCCTGAATGAATCGTAATCCGATACCTGTGCAAAGACATCGTTCATAATCACCACAAACTGACAGCTTGCCTTTGCCGTCATCGTGGAAATGAATTCGGACACAAGATGATAATCAGCCGCTCCTACGTTCAGGAGCAGGACAAAAGGTTCGGTATAGTTTTTGACACTGTACAGTACATTGTCACGCTTTTGTCTTTCGGTGTAAGAGTTGTTCTTCACAGAAAGATCAAAATATGCGATCTGACCGTTTTTGAGGTCATTCACAGAGATGCCGGGACTATCTTCGGAGCTTTCCTCAAAGTGAAGGTTATAATCGACAGACACCAGAATATCGTCAATAATCAGCTGGCCCTTGACCCCTCTGATAAGTGACACGTTGAGCTGTTCAAACTCTTTGGGGCTGATCTTGCCGGTCTGATACATCTCAGTAAGCGCATTGCCGATCACGTCCGGCTGATAGAAGTGATTGTTGATGTCTCTGATCGTGGGAAGATTCAGTTTCAGATAACCGTTCAGCTTTTCGATGAAATTCAGATATCGGATGATCTGAACTGACTGATCGTCCCCATTCTGTTTCTCATGGACAGCATTTTGTAAAAAATCACAGGCTTCTCTGATACTCATAGAAGAAAACAGGTCATAACCTCGCTTGCTGCCGAAAGAATAGTCGGGCGTCCTGCCAACAGCAGACATATACGTGCTCTTCTTATCAAGACTGATAATCAAAATCGGCACATTCCTCTTTTGAAGGACAGCTCTGACGACCCTTTCCTTTACCGGTATCATATTACCAGATAAAAGCATATTGTATGCAGGTGGTCTGGCACCTGCGTTTACGCCGTTTCTATAATCTGTTTCATGGATATTGATCAGGGGTTTTCTTCCCATAGCAGTTCCTCCTCTCCGGCAGACAGTCGGTATCGGGTACGTTTCTTACTCTTAGCCGACTGTCTGCGGCTGTTCGTTGTCAGTCGTTCGTTCTTATGCACTTACTTTTGTACCTATATGTACGATTGTCCGATGTCGCTGTCTGCATCAATGAAGATAACGGAACGGTTCTTCGCGGCATTTTCATTCAGAGAGCCGTCACTGTTCAAGTCGTCAACATGAAATTCGTTTTCATATCCTAACCCGACAGTAATGAGCTGTGAACTTTCCACGTTCATATCATTGACCAGAACGGATTTCAGCGCTTCGGAGCGTTTTAATGAAAATGCCACACAGGATTCATTCGTGCAGACAGTTGCTGTGGTGCCAAGAAGAAGAATCCTTTGATCGGTGTTGTTCTTCAGATAGGAGGCAAGAGGCGTCATCGTGCTGATGACGGCCGCCTTGTCAGTGATCTCGTAGGAATCCGGCTGAAACTGCGCCGAGACTTCGTCGAATTTCATCCCGACGGCAAGAGCCTCCTGGATGGTATCGTTTCTTTTCTCCTCCGACAGATCTTCAACCTCTTCCATCAACGCTTTAAAATCAGGTGTTTTTGATCTTTCCGGCGTGACCTTCACCGTGCTGACCCAAGGCAGAGCACTGTTATCGACGGTGGTATTGACGATCAGCTTATGGGAGAACCTCACGCTTGCCGCACCCGCTTTTTTCAGAAACTTCTCCCAGAACGCTTGAAGATTCTCCACGTCAACGCTGCTCGGCTCTTCCTGTGGCGATACGGTATCCCCTAACCCGTACCAGACGATATTCACGTCTTTCAGATCGGGATAATCGCTCTCATTCAGCGCATCCATGCACTGATCGGCGTCGAAATTGATAAAGGTCGTGAAGGTTTCGATCCCTGTCGTACTGATGCCATTGTCTATCAGCACGATGGTCTTCTCGCCTTCGCAGTCCGCCAGACTGTCGGCGGCAAGGCGGATACTCTTGACCGTATCCTTTTCGGGAGTCTGTGCCTGAATCGTACCCGCCTTCTCGATAAACTGATCCACATAAGCCTCAGCATCCAGCTTCTTGTTCTGCTCGGATAAGCCGCTGGTTCTGTCTTCCTTCGTCAGATCTGCTTCAAACGCCAGATTAGGCACGCCTTCGTCAATGATACAGGACTTATAGCCGTAACTGTAACAGGAATCGTAGAGTTCGGTGTAGGCAAGGGAAAGATCGGGCTTGTGCTGGTTGGCAGTGGGACTAATGATAACGGCGACGTGTTTGGCGGGTGCGGAATCCTCCGCACCACCCAAACCGATCGTACTCTTGACGTCCTCAACGACATCCGTGCATCCTGTCAGAGAGACAAGCGGTACGGCACCGATCAGGGCAGCGATCATCAGATTAAGCACTATCTTTTTCATACTCAGTTACCTCCTTGTGATAAATGTTGACAGGCTGTTTTGTTTCGGATGAGGGATTGCCGTCCGGGCTCTCTTCGAACTCCACATGAACGGCCGGATTCTTTGGGATACACGCCTCAAGAGATTGGTATTGAGCGGAAGCACGGTACACCGGCTTGGAGCTCAATATGCGCTCCGTCGCAGCAGGGCTGCCGATGGTCATGGCAAGTATCTCACGTGACTTTGTGAAAAGCGTGTCACGCATGGCGGTCAGCTGGGTAACAACTGAAATAAACATAGAGTCGTCTCTTGGCTTTAACGTACGGATATCACAGTCGAGAGCCTCGCTGATGTGATCTTTTTCGGCAGTCGCCTGTGCTCTTGCCAGCTGGAGGTAACGGTACTTCCTGAATACCTTGACGTTCTCGCGCATCAGACCCATGACTGTCAGTCCGACAGTCGTGCAGAGCGGCACAAAACTGAAAAGCAGCTGTGTGACCACCTTGACCGCCTGAGATACCACCGCCGTGCTGCCTCTGTCGGGAATGGTAACGTCAGTGCCGAGTATCTTCTGCAGGATCATGAGTATGATAGGAAGTCCGATACTCACAAGGATGGAAACGATCAGAACCGTGTTCAGCTTCTTCTGATTGAAGTGCGCCTTAACGAGCTTCGTGAGTGAGATCGGGATCAGAACGTCAATGCAAAACACGATGCTGAGACTGAGCGCCTTTGCGATCGTCTCCTTGGAACGAAGCACCAGGTCCTGGAACGGGGCGATAGATTGATAATCCACATACACGGCGAACAGGAAAAACGCGGCATAGGTAATGGGGTGAAGAGCAAGTCCATAACGGATGTCCTTCTTAGCCTGCTTTTTCAGGTCGTTTCTGGTATATGATGTGTTGGCTGTCTTACGCATTATAGTCATAGCCTCCAATCTCTTTCACAAGTTCTCCCAGTCTTTCTTCTTCATTCTTGATCTCTGCAAGCTCTCTTTCGATGCAGGCAAGTGTTACCTTCTTGCGAGCGATGATCTCGTTGATCGACTCGGTGTGAGCCGAATGCTTGTGGACCAGATATGCCAATGCCTCAGCAGAAGCGTCATAGATACGCTGATCCATGTAGTCAGGAATGCCTTCATCCACGACTCCTGCCATCGAAGAAGCCTGTTTTGCGAAGTCGATGTGATAAAACAGTAAAAAATCCTTAGGGATAGCATAGTCAGAAGTGGTCCATCCAACATCATCATGCTCATTCACAAAGGGCTGAGGTGTCTTTGCTGCTTCTGCATCATATACCTGAGCCTCCAACAGGCTCTGTCTCTGCTTCTTTTTTCTTCTAAAAAGGCTCATTATGATGCCTCCTTTCCATAGTCATCCATCAGTGACTCTGCACGTATCATATGATCCACTGCTTCGTTGATCGCTTCATCGGCATAACGGTACGTTGAAGTATAGGTCTGATAGGTAATCATATCCTTGTAGTCAACAGAAGCATTCTTCACAATGTCTACGGGCTTTTTTCTGGAAAAGGCTGCCAAGAGATAAGCTGTCAGCTCCCTTTTGACCTCTGACTGAGACTCATCCAGCTCCGAATGGAGGGTAACATGAACCGACTTGATCTCGTTGCGAATTACAACCAGCTCCTCAAACAGACGAAACACCTTCTTGCGGCGTCTTTCTTCATTGACTGTTGAGGAACCATGACCAATCAGACGAATGTCGTCTTCGATGAACTGGGCGATAATCTCGTCTCCCTTTGATCTCGCAGCGATTATCTTGGACTGTGCCTTCTCAACTGCCATCGATGCCTCACTGATGAACAGCGACTTACATTTCTCAATAAAGCTTGAGGTTGCCATTCCGTCGGTACTGAGAGCCACTACACGGAAGAGCCTGTCGTGCCAGCCAATCAGACGGCAGGCAAGATTGCTTCTGTGCTTCGGTCTTCTTTTCTTCATTTGTATGTTCCTCCTTTGGCAGATTATTTGTCACCACAAACGATCGGGACTAAGGTCGCCATGTTTATCGTTTGTATCTTTATTATACCATATCACTCGATTATGTCAGCCTATTTCATGATACATCCACTATGGGATATGCCTATTTATTTGTATCATTTTAACATTAATACCTAACATTTTTTATAATCTCCCAGTAAGAGGGAATCATTAAGATGGTCACCCAACGATGTAATTGATGCATCGAAAAATCATTGGCCAGAAATATTTGACAAACAGATTCCTTCATTTGATGTACCGATCCTTTTTCGGGAATAATCAGCCTATTACCCTCTGAATCTGCATATTCTTTCCTCTATTTTATTGAAACAGCCCAAAATTCCACCAATCGACTGTATTGACAGCAACGTTCAATTATTATAAAATCATGTTAGGAGGAATCATTATGGATTTTTTAATGTATCCCGGAGAAACTACCAAAAACCTGGTTCCATGTACAAAAATGTTGGTCGACGGTGAACCACAGATCTGGTATTTGAAGAAAGAAGGCATCAATACTGAAACCTTCAGAACCTTTAATCTGAATTGTCTTTTTACTGATCTGTTTCTTAAAACAAAAGATCACCCTCCTCTTATCGAACTGGACAATATTCCAAACGACAAACAACTTATGCTTGAGATGCTCCTGCCTGAGGATATTTCCCTTCGTATCAGAGAATACAAAAATAACAAGGGTGAATTATATATTTCCCATATCGGTAACAATAGTGATTACAATTTTCTTTTCAGGCCAAAAGGTGACCCCCAAAAGATTTTCACTCTTATGCATAGATTCCTTTGCGAATCAGGCGGAAAGAAATTCATTTCTGACATTCAACATCACTTCATTGAATTGCTTTCTACCGCAGGTATGAGCAACGCAGAATTGATCTGCTCCTATTTAAGAAACGTTGGCGATAGCGTGATCGTTCCAGAAAAAGACTCCGTTCCTGCACACAATGAGTTTAACAGACTTCTTCAGATTAGTGACAGATACTCAATTTCCCTTATCATAGCAAATTTCTTTATTTCAGCTCTGCTTGGACTGAAACCACTAAAATATCGCGGCCACGAAAAAGATTTTCACAAAGCCTATCTGCTTAACGGCCTCGGTATGGAATATATCTGGACCCCCGACCTAATAACCACAAGCTACGAACAACTAAGGCAAATCGAACAATTCTATCGTAAAGGCAAATACGACAAAGCATATCACAAAATCACCGACTGGATAGCCAAAAACGAATCCGGTGCAAATATCTTTGAGATTGCTCAAGCGTATCAGATTGCCGGACTCTGTCTTATTCTACATCCGGATAAATGTGAGATGATGTTTTCTTTAGCATCAGGTGAGGAATTATCCAACCTAAGAAAGAAATCCGGTGCCGATTATCTGTTGCGCGCCATTTCTATCGGGTTGGATTCAAAGGAGTGTGCCGAGGCACACTACCAACTTTATGATTATTACTTTAAGAACGACAACGAAAAAGCCAGACATCATCTTTTGGAAGCAATCGACTTAAACCATGCGAATGCCATTATCGATATGGCAACTAGCAGCTTGAAAACAGATATCCATTCGGATACCTCGCCGGAACCCGAGATTCTCTCCAAACTGGACTATGTGATTGAAAACGATCACCTCTACTCTGAAAACCAAGTCAGAGATTGTCTTTATCTGAGGGGAATGATCCATAAAAGCAACGGTAACGCCAAGGCAGCAGAAGCAGATATAATCAAGGCATCAAAAATGGGGCAGGAAAATGCAAAATGTCTTATCAGCCGCAAAGCACGCTTACAGCTTCAGTATCAGCCAGCATATTCCAACGACTCCGAAGCACCCTGTTGTTTTGTCAACTCTTTGAGCGGCCACAATCTGGAATTCGTTACTTCTCTGCCGGATGGAAAATGGTCCCTGTATACACCTGAACGATCCGCTCATTCCGAAATCAATTTTAACGCTGTCAGCGATATTGACGAATTCATCCAAGCGTGTCACTTGAAAAACGCAGGATTCCCATCGCCCCGTATCCTTTTTCTGTTTTTAAGCGAAAATGAAGAAACAAATCTGAATCAATGTCTGTTGCTGCTGGACAAGCTGTATAATATTGCGCTGGATGCCGATGACAGCCATCGGAACCGTCTGATCGATTCCATTGATATTTTTGTCGAAGCAAAGTATGAAACCGCTTCTATGCTGATTGACGCCAACGTAAACGATATGGGAGACAACATATACTTCAAAGTCCATCTGATAGACGAAGCCAGAGACTCCGCCCACGAGCTTTTGTGTAACGCTCCCTTATTCCTTCCCTATCTCAATACTACACGTCGTGAAGATGAATTTCATGTCATTCTTTTCGGATGTACGGAAACAAATTACAATATCGTCAAAGAAAGTATTGCCTGTTCCTACATGGGACCCTCTCATCCGATATCCATCACCCTACTCGGAAGTAATGCCGATCGCTTAGAAAAAAAGCTGAAACAAGAGTGTCCCGGGATCGAACGTGAGCAAAAGATAGCTTGTATCCGCCCCGAATTCATTTCCTGCAATATAGAGGAAACGGACTTTCCCGGTTTGATTTATGGAGAAATATCCGTTCAGGAAGATAATCTCATTGCTAAAGCGTTGAGCAGGGGCAACTACTTTGTTGTTGATCTCAAAACTGACTACGAAAGCATCCGTTTTGCCATGAACCTCAGAACCTGGCTGTTAAGGAGCAGGGGAACCTTTGACAGAGCACCGTTTATTGCACTAAAATGTGACAGTTCACGGAACTCCTATATTGCCACTCACCTGACTCTGTCCGGTCAGGCAGAGGGAAACACTTATTACAGCCGATATGATCTTTTCCCCTTCGGAATAACAAAGGATATGTATTCTTATCAGAGGCTGATTGAAAACCCAATATTGGAGCAAACAGCACTTCGGATCCATAAGTCTTATTCCGGCGATAATGAACGAAAAGCCGAAAACCAATACTATAGCTTTTCCTATAACGCCGATAGTTCCCTGATGACGGCGATCGGTCTGATCTACCGCTTCTTTGTCGGAGACGTATGTTTCAAACAGAAGCAAGACTATCTGAACTTCGGCTTTTATCACAGTCAGATACTTGTCAGCAAATATATGAACCATATCCGAGAAACAAACAAAAACAGAGATATCGCTGCTGCGCTGGAGCAGTCCAGATGGAACGGATATATGCTGAGCAGAGGTTGGGAGCCCGCTTCTCTTCTTGATGTTCAGGCATATAAAAATCAATCTACCGGATCTTCTCACAAACACACTCTCGCAAAATTACATCCATTCATCAGGGAATGGGACGATCTTGACAGCAGCGACATGAAAAAATCACTGGGAATCCTCAAATTCAAATTCGACTATTACAAACATCCACAGGATACAACCCGTCAAAGCATAGATGATACGGAAAAATTTCTGACACCTGATATTGAAAAAGATAAAGCACACTAAAAACAGCTAAGCGAAGCAAGAATACTTTACTTGCCTCGCTTAGCTGTTACATTACTGCAAAACGATTTAACTGACATTTTTTATTTCACATTATGACTTGCATTGTAAGCGTCAAATCCGCCTCGTCTTTGTCCCCGAATTCTGAAAGAGTATAATAAACTCCAAGTAAACATTCAGACTAAACGAGA
>CADBPE010000078.1 GCA_902796475.1 uncultured Ruminococcus sp. | reverse complement strand
TCTCGTTTAGTCTGAATGTTTACTTGGAGTTTATTATACTCTTTCAGAATTCGGGGACAAAGACGAGGCGGATTTGACGCTTACGATGTAAAAATATAATGATATCCCGCAGCGATTTGAAAATAATTGCAGGATAATAACGGGACGGTCAGAGGATCTTACAAAAAGTTCCCCTGACCGTCCCTGAATTATTTCTGTGCGTTCGCAATAGATTATCCGATATCCTTGCCGTTCTCGATGTCGGTAAGCTGGTTCACACGTCTTTCATGCCTGCCTCCGTCAAAGTCGGTGGAGATGAAGATATCCACAAGTTTATTTGCAAGCTCCATAGAAACAACGCTCTGTCCCATACAAAGAACATTTGCGTTGTTGTGCCTTCTAGTCATCTCGGCAAGCATTTCGTTGGTACATACAGCCGCGCGTATGCCCTTTACCTTGTTGGCTGCCATTGACATGCCAAGACCTGTTGTACAGCAGAGAATACCCAGATCGCATTTGCTGTCGGCAACAGCTTTTGCTGCCTTGTATGCGAATTTAGGATAATCGACAGACTCCTTTGAGCTGCATCCGAAATCCTCATACTCTATACCCTTTTCTTCAAGATGCTTTTTTATTGACTCCTTGAGCTCGAAGGCTCCGTGATCCGCTGCAAGTGCTAATTTCATTATAGCTTTCCCCTTTTCCCTGTTTCAATATCGATTATTTGCCGCTTTGCTGCTTTGCTTTCAGCTCACGCTCCGCCTGCGGCACTCTGAGATATATCGGCATCAGCTCGTCAGATGTGCAGGTCTTGTTCATATCGGACATTCTTTCTGCAACAACAGCCGTTCCGTAAGCATGCTGGTATCTGATATTATTCGTGGTAAGAATCAGATCCGGAAGCTCAGGAACAAGAGTATCATAAACTATATTTGTCCCGTCACCTATAAGGTAAATATTGTCTTCTTCATAATAAGCAAGCTCGTTTTTCAGTTCTTCTATACTCAGCGCCCGATCTTCGGTAATACGTTCAATAATGCCGTCATCGCTTCTGAAAAGAGCGTTATATACCTGTGAGCAGCGGGCATCCATTACAGCGCATATTATCCCGCTGACACGCGGCATAGAATATGCCATTGCTTCAAGTGTAGAAACCGCAGCGCAAGGCTTTGACAACGGCAAGGACAAGCCCTTTACAGTCGCAACACCTATACGCACTCCGGTAAACGAGCCGGGACCGGCATCAACCGCAAAAAGATCTATATCATCAAGCTTTGTATTTGTCAGCTTCAGCAGGTTATCTATTATCGGCATAAGGGTCTGACTGTGTGTAGTCTTTACGTTGAGGAAAAATTCTCCCTCAAGAAAGCCGTCTTTTACAAGCGCCGCAGATACGGCTGAGGCTGTAGTGTCTATTGCAAGTATTCTCATAGCTTCTCTGCCCCCTCTATGGTTATTTCGCGCTCGCTGTCCGAAATACGCTCTATTTTTATGTTTATGCGTTTTTCAGGCAGGAAAGGCTCGATATTTTCGCTCCACTCTATGACCATTACACCCTGATCCTGATAATCGTAAAAGCCTGTGGAATAGAGATCGTCATAACTGCCAATGCGGTACATATCAAAATGGTAAACCATGAATTTACCCTCATACTCGTGTACAAGAGCAAATGTCGGACTGGATACGCCGTCATCTATGCCAAGTCCTCTGGCAAGACCTCTTGTAAAAGCCGTTTTTCCTGCGCCCAGTCCGCCGAACATGGCAATTATCTCTGTACCCTTCAGTGTCTTGGCAAGCCTTTCGGCTATTTCCTCAGTCTGCCGCTCGCTTTTACTGTAAAGCTTCTGCAAAAATTGTTTCTCTCCCATCAGAAAAGTCCCGTGATCTTGCCGTCGGCGTCCACATCTATCTTTTCGGCTGCGGGCACCTTGGGCAGACCCGGCATGGTCATGATATCGCCGGTGTAAACTACCACAAAGCCTGCGCCATTGGAAAGTCTGACGTCACGGACAGTAATATTGAAGTTCTGAGGTCTGCCCAGAAGTGTGGGATCATCGGAAAGCGAATACTGTGTCTTGGCAATACATACGGGAAGATCGCCTGCGCCAAGCTTTTCGATGTCGGCGATAGCCTTTTCTGCGGCTGTTGTGTATATAACTCCGTCTGCGCCGTAGATATTATTTGCAATTGCAGCGACCTTCTCTTTTATGCTGAGTTCAAGAGGATAAAGCGGCTTGAATCCGGATTCCTTCTCACAGACAGCGACTACCTTTTCCGCAAGCTCTCTGCCGCCTTCGCCGCCCTTTGCAAATACCTCTGAAAGAGCAAAATCAGCTCCGAGGCTTGCGCAGTAGTTCTTTATGAAGTCAAGCTCAGCATCTGTATCGGCGCCGAAGCGGTTGATGGCTACGACTACCGGCACTCCGTATTTGTGCATATTCTCGATATGTGCGCCAAGGTTTACAATGCCCTTTTCAAGAGCGGCAAGGTTTTCGCTGCCAAGCTCCGCCTTGGGAACACCGCCGTTATATTTGAGCGCGCGGACAGTTGCCACCAGCACAACTGCGCTGGGTCTGAGACCTGCCTTGCGGCACTTTATGTCAAAGAACTTCTCTGCGCCAAGGTCAGAGCCGAATCCAGCCTCGGTCACAAGATAATCCGCAAGCTTAAGACCAAGCTTTGTGGCTCTTACAGAGTTGCAGCCATGCGCAATATTTGCAAACGGACCGCCGTGCATGATAGCGGGTGTGCCCTCAAGAGTCTGCACAAGATTCGGCTTTATTGCATCCCTGAGCAGAGCCGCCATTGCGCCGTTAGCCTTGAGATCACGGGCATACACGGGCTTGCCGTCGAAAGTATAGGCAACAAGAATGCTGCCGAGTCTTTCCTTCAGATCGGTTATATCGGAAGCAAGGCAGAGAATAGCCATTACCTCACTGGCGACCGTAATGATAAAGCCGTCCTCACGGGGAACGCCGTTTACTTTGCCGCCCAGACCTGCAACGATATTTCTCAGCTCTCTGTCATTCATATCAAGACAGCGCTTGATAAGTACCTTTTTGACGTCTATGCCAAGGCTGTTGCCCTGCTGGACATGATTATCGAGCATTGCGCAAAGCAGATTGTTGGCTGCCGTGATAGCGTGCATATCGCCGGTAAAATGCAGGTTGATATCCTCCATTGGAACGACCTGAGCATATCCGCCGCCTGCAGCGCCGCCCTTTACTCCGAATACCGGTCCGAGCGAAGGCTCACGAAGGGCAATTACAGTCTTTTTGCCGATAAGCGAAAGAGCGTCTCCAAGACCGACGGAAGTGGTGGTTTTGCCCTCGCCTGCCGGTGTAGGATTGATAGCGGTCACCAGAATGAGTTTGCCGTCCTTTCCTGCGGACTTTTCACTTATGAGTCTCTCGGAAAGCTTAGCCTTGTATTTACCGTAGTATTCAAGGTCGTCCTCACCTATCCCAAGCTTGCCGGCGATTTTTACAATGGGCTGTACCTGTGCGCTCTGAGCTATCTCGATGTCAGAAAGCATTGTTCATCTCTCCTTTTTGGATTCCTTTTGTTCTTGCAAAATATTACGGACTTCAGATATTTCTGCCTGTTCGCATTTCTATTATTATAACACAAGCTCACGGTTTGTACAACAAAAAGCAGGAATTTCTTTTTGTAACATAATACAAGAAAAACTGCCCAAACGCTCATGAATAGAGCAAAAATCAGCATTATTATACTTTTTGAACACATATATCATTAAACTGCTCTCAATTATCATTATATCCGCATCTGTCTGTACATCAAAAAAACGCTGTTAAACTCGCCTTATTTTACTGTTAAGGTATTTACTTTACAGCATAAATAGCCTTGATTTTGTGTAAAGCAGATCACTTGACGCAAAACAATTACAAAAAACGCAAAAAAAGACAAAAGAAGATCAAAAAATCATTTGTATAATACGGTTAAATGTGATATAATATATTTTATTGTTTATTACTTTAGAAAAGGATGATAAAATTGCTAAGGCTGGAAAATATATCGTGGAGCACTCCCGATGGAGCGGGTGTGCTGAACAATCTGAACCTTACTGTTCCGGACGGTAAGCTCATAGTAATCACGGGTCCTAACGGCGGCGGCAAAACCACGCTTGCAAAGATCATTGCCGGCATTTACACACAGAACAGCGGAAGGATATTCCTCAATGACAAGGATATCACCGCAGCTGACATTACCGAAAGAGCAAGAATGGGCATAAGCTTTGCTTTTCAGCAGCCGGTAAGGTTCAAGGGGATAACCGTGCGCAAGCTGATCGAGCTGGCTGCCGGCGAAAAACTGCCTCTTGACAAGATATGCAACTACATGAGCAAGGTCGGTCTGTGCGCAGAGGAGTATATCAACCGTGAGGTCAACTCTACCCTTTCCGGCGGCGAGATAAAGCGTATAGAAATAGCCACAGTGCTTGCAAGACATTCCGTACTGACTGTATTCGACGAGCCTGAGGCAGGTATCGACCTTTGGAGCTTCACAAATCTTATCAAGACCTTTGAGGATATACGCAGCAGCCTTAACGGCTCAATAATAATAATTTCTCACCAGGAAAGAATACTGCGCATAGCAGATGAGATAGTCATTGTCGCAGACGGCAGCATCAAGGCGCAGGGTGAACCGGAAGCCATGATGAAGCTGCTCCTTGAGAATAATTCAATTACAGGCAAATGCTTCAAGCAGGAGGAGATGTTCTGATGAACGAGATAACAAAGGATCTGCTTAGAGAGATCTCCGATTGGAACGGAGAATTCAAGGGCGCTTACAATATCCGTGAGGACGGTCAATGCGCAGGCAGAGTATCAAGCAAGAATATTAAGATAGAATCAAAGAAAGACAAGCCCGGTCTGGAAATATTCATCGCGCCCGGCACTAAGGGCGAGACTGTTTCCATTCCAGCGTGCGTTACTCACGGCGATGTGGACGATCTTGTTTATAATGACTTCTTCGTAGGCGATAACGCAGATGTTGTCATCGTTGCCGGCTGCGGGATACACACCGAGACAGGCGAGCCAGCGCGTCATAACGGAATACACCGCTTTTTCCTGGGCAAAGGCTCAAAGGTAAAGTACCTTGAAAAGCACATAGGAAAGGGACACGGCACAGGTCTGCGCTCTATCGACCCTGTGACCGAAGCGGAGCTTGACGAGGATTCCGTGCTGGAAATGGACACCGCTCAGATCGGCGGTGTTGACAGAACAACAAGAGTGACCCGTGCGCAGCTCGGTGCAAGAGCAAAACTGCTTATCCGCGAAAGAATACTTACCGAAAAGGATCAGACCGCAAAAACCGACTTCAAGGTAGAAATGAACGGCAAGGATTCCGGTGTTGACCTCATTTCCCGTTCTGTTGCAAGAGATGATTCTCATCAGGAATATCACTCCGTAATCGTTGGCAATGCGCCATGTACAGGTCATTCCGAGTGTGATGCGATAATCTCCGAAAACGGCAAGGTCGACGCCGCGCCAGAGCTTCATGCCAGAGATAACGACGCCGCCCTCATACACGAGGCTGCTATCGGCAAGATAGCCGGCGAGCAGATACTCAAGCTGCGCACCCTCGGCATGACCGAAGAAGAGGCTGAGGCTACTATTATTGACGGTTTCCTGAGCTGAGCATCTTTGCAGGAGGTTTGATCCGCTATGATAAATTTCAAAAAAATATTATGCGTGTTTTTTTTCTCATTGATGCTTATGTCATTTTTTTCAGTCAGCGTCCTTGCCGATGATGAAAGTGCCGGCAATGCAGCTGCCGGTACGGTTTCGGAGATGATGGTATTGGGTGATTCCATTTCCTCCGGCTACCGATTGGAAAATTATGCCAGATACGATAATTCAAAGCCGCAGGACTGTTTTGCAAATATTCTTTGCCGTCACTATGGTCTTGAATACGACAAAAGCTTTTTCAATTTTTCAAAAACCGGTGATGCAAGCGATGATACCCTTGCCGCTTTAAAGGCTGCGGATAAGGATACCGTAAAAAATGCCGACGTCATAATCATTTCAACCGGCGGAAACGATGTTATGGACGTTGTGGAGCTTACCCTGTTCGATGCTTTTGTTGCAGAGCAGGAAAATTTCAAAAAGCTCGGCATTGATATAAACCTCTCAAGTCTCGGCTCTATTGAGCAGTCACTGCTCAGTGTGTTTTCTGATCCAAAAGCAAAGGAACCGCTCGAACGCATTATTGCAAAATGCTCAGAACAGAATGTACAGAACACATTCAACAACACCGTACTTCAGTATGAAGCCAATATCAAGGAAATGATCTCTTATATTCATGAGACCGGCTCGGATGCCCGGATATTTTTTCTTACGCCTTACGATCCGACTTCTCTGCTGAGCGGCAACGCTATTATCGAAAGCATTGACAAAATGCTCATGAATATAAACGAAAAGACCAAAGAGATCACGGACAGCAAGGAATATGGCTACGGTACATATACAGAGGATCTTTTCAATGAATTCAAGGACAATCTTATTGTCTGGACAAACCTGATAACCACTGATATACATCCAAACAAGGACGGACATCTTCACATTGCCGAAATGCTTATAAAGGATATCGACTCGGCTCTTTCGGAAAAAACTGCTCTTGATCAGGAACAAAACACGAAGAATGCTCCGTTCAGCAATACGGTAGTATATATATTTTTCGGGATCGCCTGCGCATGCGTTGCGGCAATAATCATTTTTTCCATTATCACTTACCGCAAAAAATTACTCTGATATGCGCATATACGGTTGTTTTTTGCAAACAATATCTTGGGTGAGTTTGTATGAAAAACAGGCTGTCATGCTTTTGTATATTGTTTGCTATCGGCGGCGGCGCTTATGGGCTTATTGAAATACTCTGGCGCCGGCACACACACTGGTCAATGATCCTTACCGGAGGTCTTTGTTTTGTGGTACTGTACAGGATATTCCGCAGCATAGGACAATGCGCCATGATAATGAAATGCTGTATCGGCTGTACGGTAATAACGATAACAGAGCTGCTTTCGGGTTTTGTATTCAATTATTGCATGAAACTCTGCGTATGGGACTATTCCGACCGGAAAATGAACTTCTGCGGTCAGATATGCCCGTTTTACAGCTTTCTCTGGGCGCTGCTAACGATACCCGTAACGCATATATGCGGCTTTATTGACAGGAATTTCCGTCTTAAATAACAGGACAAAATTGCATTTTCCATACATGTGTATTATCCGCTTTCCCTGCAGAAACTATTTTCAGGGAGGCGTGTAAAAATATGTATTATTATAATGTATACGGACCGAATAGGTGCGGAGCTGTTTCTTCTGAGCAGATATCCGAGGCAGAGGAAAGCTCCGGATGCGAAGAGACAAATGAAGCTTTGCCGCTTACAGGCATAACCGATACCGGATCGATAATATCCGACAACGGGAAGTATGTTATCCAGTTCATGACTATTATCGGTCAGATAGAAGGACACTATATACTGTCCCCAAGAAACAAGACCACAAAGTACGAGCATATTATCCCCCAGCTTATCGCCGTTGAGCAAAGCACAGAGATACAGGGCTTGCTGGTACTGCTGAACACCGTAGGCGGAGATGTTGAGGCGGGTCTTGCCATAGCCGAGCTAATGGCAGGAATGAAAAAACCAGTCGTTTCGCTTGTGCTTGGCGGCGGACACTCCATTGGAGTGCCGATCGCTGTGGCTGCGAAAAAATCCTTCATAGCAAGATCGGCAACAATGACGATACACCCGGTAAGAATGAGCGGCATGATGCTTGGAGTTCCGCAGGCATTCGAGTATTTTCAGCGTATGCAGCGGCGTATAACCGACTTCGTAACAGCTCATTCCAAAATATCGGCAAAGCGGTACAACAGTCTGGCGCTGAATACCGGCGAGCTGGTAATGGATATCGGCACTATCCTGGACGGCGAATCCGCAGTTGCAGAAGGTCTGATAAACAGCATCGGTTCCCTGAGCGACGCCTTAAAAGCACTGTGCAGAATGATCGACAAACAAAAGCCGGGCGCAAAGTGATATTATCTTATACTTTTTCATATTTTTTATAATGGCATGATCTTCTTTGTCATTATGTTTGTTTTCGTTTATCAAAAGCTCAGACGGATGCATGAGCATCCGTTAGGCTTTTTAATATAAAGGAGGTACATATATATGAATTTATTTGACGCGATCTTTCAGGGTATTCTCCAGGGACTTACAGAGTTCCTGCCCGTTTCCAGCAGCGGTCATCTGGCAATATACCAGCACATTACAGGTATGACCGAAAGCAATCTTTTCTTTTCCGTTATGCTCCATGTCGGCACCCTTGCCGCAGTCGTGGGTGTGTATTTCAAGACCGTTATAAAATTGTTTGGCGCTCTCGGAAGAATCATCAAAAAAATATTCACGGGAAAATTCAAATGGAAGGAAATGGATCAGCAGGAAAATATGGCTATAATGATCCTGATCGGTTTGCTGCCGCTTTTCGTTCTCTTCCTCCCCATTCCGGGAACTGAAATGAAGCTCAAGGATCTGGGTGACAAGTTTGCAATGGACGGCTATTTTATCGTGGTCGGCATTGCTCTTACGGCGACCAGCGCACTGCTCTTTTTCGGAGGCAAAAAGCGCCGTCCTGTCAAGATAATCGACGGTAAAAGATACAGGAAAAAGCTCAGAAAAAACTATGGACCTCTTGATGCGGTCATTGTCGGATTCACTCAGTGCGCAGCCGCTCTGCTGCCCGGTCTTTCACGTTCAGGCTCCACTCTTACGGCAGGTCAGCTTCGCGGAATAGACAGACAGTCTGCTCTCGATTTCTCGTTCCTGCTTGGCACTCCGGCAATTGTTGCCGCAGCTCTTCTTGAACTGAAGGACGTGCTTTTCTCGGATGAAGGCGGAGTTAATGACATTAACTTTGTTTATGTTCTTGTAGGCATGGTCGTTGCCGGCGTTGTAGGCTTTTTAGCGATCAAGCTTTTCAAGTGGCTTCTTACCACGAACAAGATGTTTATTTTCATCCTCTACACTGCTGCCGTAGGACTTGTTATCATTCTCATCAGCATCATCGAGCTGTCTTCGGGCACAAATCTGTTCACACAGCAGCCGCTGCACTTTTGATAAACGAGGAACGAAAGTAAACGGAGGTGCATAAAACTTGGCAGAAAGAAAAACTGCAAAAAATCCATCCGCAAGAAAAAAAGGCAGCAGCTCCGCCTCCGGAGCTGCACGAAAAAAAACAGCCGCGAACAGATCCGGCAGCGCAAAAAAGCCCGCCGCTAAATCAACAGGAAGCCGCAAAAAGAAGTCTGCGGAAGCTGAACGACATGAAAAAAGCGTCCGTTTTGCAAAGGGCGTCATACTGCTTAGCTGCGCCCTGCTGCTTGGAATGCTTTTTTTCCTGCAGGGATAAAGTCTTTGGAAAAAAATGCACGAGTTTTACATGGGTGTTTTCGGCTTTTTGGGCTTTGCAGTGCCGCTTATTTTCATTTACTGTGCCGTTCAGATGTTCCGGGAACAGTCTACATACAGATTCCCGCTGAAGGTGTTCTTCTTTTCAGGCACAGTGGTTATGTTCGCTACAGCCATATATACATTCTCGTCTACCGGCATACAGCTTGGCGGGTATTTTCAGGAGCTCGGCAGCGCCTACAATGGGGCATCCGTGAACAGCGGCGCCGGACTGATCGGTGCGCTTTTAGGCTATCCCTTAGCAAAGCTTCTGGGCGGCATTGTAGGAGGACTGATCTCAACTATCGTGCTGCTGTTTTTCCTGTATATGTCATTTGAGGCTCTTTTTATTAATATTATTGACAGTATAAAACAGCCCGTAAGTGAAAAGATCAGCGATCATAAAGAGATACGCACTCGCGTAAGAGCTGAGGAAAGAAAAATAAAAGAAGAGAGCCGCCAGAAAAGCCGCAAACAGTATGTAGAGCGTAAGGTGGATCAAAAGGTCCAGGCAGCAAAGCGCAAGGCGGAAGAATCCGAGTTCAGAAGAATAAATAAAGTTCCTTTTTATGAATCAGAGAGCGCTGAGGATACTCTCAAAAAGAAGCCCTCGAAAAAATCGCCTAAAAATACTGCTGTTTCTCAGCAGCCTGGTGTTACGGATATCACTGACGGACGCTCTGCGCCCTTAATTGGTGAAAACACAGGCTTTGAAGACATCCCTCAGCAAAACGATAACGGGAATGATATCTATTCCGAATCCACACTGGATATTGCCGAGCTTGTTCGTCAGGATAACGAGAAAAACAGCCTTGCCGAAAGGAAGAAATCTCCGGCTATGCAAACTTCCGGCGCTCCTGCAGCAGGAGTACCAAAAAGATCCGAAACCAATGAGCCTACCCATGTAAAGCCTTCGGAATTGGGTGCTGTCCAGAAGATCAGCACTATGAGTTCTCAGGAGGAGGCTTATCTTAAGCCACCGTTCACGCTTCTGGAGCCTCAGCCGCCTGAAGAGGAAAACAATATTTCCCGCGAACTGCAGCAGAGCGCTACCAAACTTGTGGATACCCTGAAAAGTTTCGGCGTTTCAACTACGATAACCGATATTTGCAGAGGTCCTTCCGTAACACGTTACGAGCTGCAGCCGGCTTCCGGCGTTAAGATCAGCAAGATCACCAATCTTGCCGATGATATCGCCATGAACCTTGCTGCGATAGGCGTGCGGATCGAGGCGCCTATACCCGGTAAAAACGCCGTTGGTATCGAGATACCGAACAAGAATGTTTCGACCGTTAAAATGAGAGGGCTTGTGGAGTCCCGTGAGTTTCAGAATGCAAAAAGCAAGCTTACGGTCGCCCTCGGCATGGATATTACCGGAAGAATCACACTTGCCGATCTTGCAAGAATGCCTCATCTTCTCATTGCAGGCTCCACAGGCTCCGGTAAGTCGGTGTGCATCAACTCCATGCTTGTAAGCCTGCTCTACAAAGCGGGACCTGATGAAGTCAAGCTTATTCTTATCGATCCGAAGGTCGTTGAGCTTGGCGTGTATAACGGTATCCCCCATCTGCTTGTACCCGTGGTAACAGACCCCCGCAAAGCCGCAGGCGCTCTTAACTGGGCAGTTAATGAAATGCTTGAGCGCTACAAAACCTTTGCGGAATTCAACGTTAGGGATATGCACAGCTACAACCGTCTTGTGGATAAACAGAACACCGAGGTCGAAGAAAGCTATCTCGAAGACGCCGAGCGCACATTTGAAGAGGACGAAATGCTCGCACAGGCTCAGGCAGAGCTTAAAAATGCTCCCGCCGAACCAAAGGAGATCAAAAAGCTTGAAAAAATGTGCCAGATCGTTATAGTTATAGATGAGCTTGCAGACCTTATGATGGCAGCCCCGAACGAGGTCGAGGAATCAATATGCCGGCTTGCTCAGATGGCGCGTGCTGCCGGTATGCATCTTGTTATTGCTACGCAGCGTCCTTCAGTAGACGTCATTACCGGTCTTATCAAAGCAAACGTACCCAGCCGTATCGCATTTGCCGTTAAATCGCAGATCGACTCGCGTACCATTCTTGACTCCAGCGGAGCCGAAAAGCTGCTCGGACGCGGCGATATGCTGTATTCTCCCATCGGTACGACAAAGCCAATTCGTGTGCAGGGCTGCTTTGTTGACGATGACGAGATCGAAAGCATTGTCGAGTTCATCAAACACAACAAGACTGTTGAATATGACAAGAATGTAATTGATGAGATAGAACGCAGCGCCGCAGGTGAAAACGGCGGCAAACAGAACGATCCCGGCGCCGACGGCGAAATGGATCCGGTTATGGAGCAAGCCATTCAATGTGTTGTCGAAGCCGGACAGGCATCTACCTCTCTGCTTCAGCGACGTCTGCGCCTTGGCTATGCGAGGGCGGGACGCCTTATAGACGAGATGGAAATGATGGGTATTGTCGGTCCGCATGAAGGCTCCAAGCCTCGTCAGGTCCTTATGACATACCAGCAGTGGCTGGAAAGAAACATGACTAAAAAAGAGGATTGACGATCATTATCCCGCAGCGTTTTCAAAATAAAACTCAGGCTTTTCAGAGAAGCTTTTCCTGTATAACTTACAGTGTAATTTTGATCCCTGCGGCAAGTAATAAAGCTTTACAAAGTAATTGACCCCCGCAATTTACGAGGTTCAAATATATATTTACCATGGAGGTACTGAAAAAATGAAAAGAGAAGGACAAATCAAGGTCGATTCGGAAAATTTGTTTCCGATCATCAAGAAGTGGCTTTACTCGGACAGAGACATCTTTATCCGTGAGGTAGTGGCAAATGCTTGTGATGCTATCAAAAAGTATCAGAGCCTTTGCCAGATCGGTGAGGCTGAAAATGACAATATCAAGCCGAAAATCGAGGTCACTCTGGATCCTGAAGCAAAAACTATAACCGTTTCTGATAACGGTATCGGCATGACCGAGGATGAGGTCGAGAAGTACATCGCTCAGATCGCTTTTTCGGGCGCTCAGGAATTCCTTGACAAATACAAGGACAAGACCGATGCAGAAGGCGGAATTATCGGTCACTTCGGTCTGGGATTCTATTCATCTTACATGGTTGCGGAAAACGTGGAGATAGAGACACTTTCTTATCTTCCCGACTCAAAGCCTGTTCACTGGGAAAGCAACGGCAGCCATACCTATGAGATCGCTGACGGAAAGCGTACCGAAAAGGGTACCAGCGTTATCCTGCATATCTCAGAGGACGGCAAAGAGTTTCTTAGTGAATACAAAATGCGCGAGATACTCAGAAAATACTGTCACTTCATGCCTTATGAGATATACTTCAACACTATCAAAAAGCCCGATGAAACAGAGAAAAAGGACGGCGACACGGAAAATCCTCCTTCGCTTCCAAAGCCGATAAACAATACCTCTCCCCTTTGGCTCAAGGCTCCCAAGGACTGCACCACTGAGGAATACGAGGACTTCTACCGTGAGACCTTCACAGACATGAATCTTCCTCTGTTCTGGATACATCTAAATGTGGACTATCCTTTCAGACTCAAGGGCATTCTCTACTTCCCGAAGCAGACAGATAAGCTCCAGGTCATGCCCGGCGAGATCAAGCTCTTTGCAAATCAGGTATATATCGCAGATAATATCAAGGAGGTCGTTCCAGAGTTTCTGATGCTCCTCAAGGGTGTTATCGACTGTCCTGATCTTCCACTTAACGTGTCTCGTTCCTTCCTGCAGAATGACGGCGAGGTAGCTAAGATCTCCCGCCACATCACAAAGAAGGTCGCAGACAAGCTCACTTCTGTATTCAACAACGAACGCAAGTCATTTGAAAGCTACTGGGATGACATTTCTCCCTTCATCAAATTCGGCTGCATCAAGGACGAAAAGTTCTATGATAAGATCAAGGATATCATCCTTTTCAAGAACCTTGAGGGTGAGTACAAAACCTTTGCAGAACTGCCCAAGCAGAATGATAAGATATACTATGTTTCAAGCACCGAGGTACAGGGACAGTATATAAAGCTTTTCAAGGAAAACGGTCTTGATGCCGTTATTCTTGAGCATAATATTGACACCCACTTTGTCACCTTCCTTGAGTACAAGGAGAGCGGCACAAAGTTTGTACGCATCGACGCTGAGGTCGGCGAAGCTCTCAAAACAGACGATGCAGCCGAAAGTCAGGATGACAAAGAGGCTATTATCAAGCTTTTCAAAGATGCTATCGGCAAGGAAAAGCTTACTGTTAAGGTGGAAAACCTCAAATCGGACGATACGCCGGCAGTTCTTACTATTGACGAATATCAGCGCCGCATGAGCGACATCAGCCGCATTTACGGCAATATGTTCGGTTCTGTGGACGAAGTTGCCGAAACACTTATTGTAAATTCATCCAACAGTGTTGTTAAAAAGCTAACCGCTCTTGACAGCGACAAGCAGGAGCTTCTTTGCAGGCATATATTCGACCTTGCTCTTATGAGCCAGCGCAAGCTTACCGCAGAGGAAATGGAAGGCTTCATTACACGCAGCGTTCAGGTAATGGGACTTATCTGATCGTCATAGATTGAAAAAAATACAGTTTTCAGTATGTCGGGGGATTTTTTCTGAAAGTCCCCCGGCTTGCTGTTTTCTGACAGCAAAAGATTTGAGTAATCTATGCCACCATCTGAATTTTTAAGGATGTCGGATTTTTCTGAAAATCCCCCGACCTGCTGTTTTCCGTCAGTAAAAACGCGGAGTATTTCATGCTCACCAGCTGAGTATTAAGAATGTCGGAGGATTTTTTGAAAGTCAACGACTTATTGTTTTATGACAGTGAGATACAGATACTCCTGCGTAAATACAGTCTTTTTTTGTTTCGAAAGACCTTGAGAAATAAAGTACAGTAGACCTCGAGCGGATTGCGGCAATAGCTTAATCGCGTCCTTTAACATTCTGTCCATCTCATTGAAATAACCGTAGTCCTTGCCGTTAGACTATGTATCCTGCCTTTCGCCCCAATATACAAGCTTTTTCTCGCTGACTCCGCAATACATTCTGTTGCCCGATCAGCCACCGTGTACTGGCAGAAATAATTAAATGTTTGAAAAATCCCCATAGTATTTTGCGACATTAGGCTAAGTTTTATAGTTATTTACTGGAAAATTATAAGAGTTGAAAATCTTAGTCGTATTTGCGGTTTTATATTGCAGTAAAATTTAACTTGCAATGCAAAATTTATTTACATGATATTTTTCTGATAAGCAGTTGAAAATACAGGCAAAATATGGTATGCTTGTATAGGTAAATAATTAGAACATCAAGGAGGTCGTATTATGGGATTTTTTTCTAAGCTGTTTGGCGCCGCCAATGAGCAGATTGCCAGGAATATCGCAAATGAGGTAGTAAAGAACGCTAAAAACAATAACAATAACTCTCAAAATCATCAGCAGCCTGCGCAGCAGAATCACACTGCAAATAATGTTACGGTATCTGAAGGTCCCTCCGGCTTTTCCTGGGGGCCGGTAATGCCTGCCGAAGAAAATCAGTATAATTGCGGCAAGCCTTTTCAGCAGTATTTTGACGATATTTTTCTCAAAGAATTTTACAATTACCAGATCAACTCAGATCAAGGCAAATATACCCGTCTGCCTTACTATTCGTTCTTTCAGAACGGCAAGTGTGTACTTGTCGTTGAGCTTTTCTCACGCAAAAGCGCTGCAAATAAGCTGAGAAGCAATTGCAAAAGAGCCGGTATCCCCTACCTTCGTTTTTACATTGATGTAAACGGTTGGTGGAACACCAGAGAGTACGTTATCAAGCGTACAAGAGATGCGCTGGGCATATAAAGCAGCGCGAATTAAAACAAAAAAAGCAGAAAGAGAACGCTTTGCGCCTGCGGCAGATCTGGCGCGGTTCAGAACAGCGCTTCGCAGGCAGCCGAACCGCGTACGATCCTGTAAATCCAAGAATTTTCTTGGATTTAACGATTTCTCTTTCTGTTTTTTTGCGTATTAAGGTGTGAAGGAAAATGTCTTTACTCGATCTTCTCTCAGACGAACCGACTTGGAATAAATTTTACGATTACAAAACCTCGCTTATCAGTAATTTCGGTTTTGAAAAAGAGCTGCTAAAGTTTATTCAGTGCAAAGGGTATCTGCCGGTATGCGAAAGAATAAAAAACGGCGATCACTTCCCTTTGCCGACCCGTTCAATAATAAACAAAAACAGCTATAAGAAAAAACGTGTGGTTTATACATACCCTTATGCAGAAAATTTGGTATTGAAGCTGCTTACCCATCTTATGCTGCGTAAATATGACTATTTGTTTTGCGATCAGCTTTATTCGTTTCGTCCTGCACGATGCGCCAAGGATGCCGTCCGCAGATTTGTTGGAGATACATCTGTTAAAAATTCATTCTTCTACAAGTCGGATATTAGCAACTACTTCAACTCAATACCTGTCGGAGCGCTGACGCCTATGATAAAGAATGTAATGCAGGATGACACGGAGCTTTCCGATTTTCTCTGCGCACTTCTTGAAGAAAGCCGTGTTATATGCAGAGGCAATATCATTGAGGATGAAAAAGGTATCATGGCAGGCACTCCTGTCGCATCATTTTACGCAAACCTTTATCTTAAAGAGCTTGACAGGTGGTTCAGCGACAGAAATATACCTTACGCGCGTTATTCCGATGATATTATTGTATTCTCTGAAAGTGAAAGCCTGATATCGGAATATGCTGCCTACATAAAAGAGTTCCTCGCCGGCAAAGGACTGACTGTTAATCCTGATAAAGAAATATTCGGCAAGCCGGAAGACGGCTGGACATTTGTAGGATTTACTGTCAGGGGCAAGGATATCGACATTGCGCCTGCAACTGTCAAAAAGATCAAGGCAAAAATGCGGCGCAAGACCAAGGCGCTCAGACGCTGGCAGCTGCGCAACGGTCTGGATGGAGAAAAATCCGCCGCAGCTTTTATAAGGATATTCAACAAAAAGCTGCTCGAAAGTCCTGATGACAACGAGCTTTCCTGGAGCTATTGGTTTTTTCCTGTTATAAACACGTCAGACAGCCTTCACGAGATCGACCACTACGCTCAGGAGTGTATACGGTACTTAATAAGCGGAAAGCGAACTAAGTCGAGATTCAACGTGCGCTATGACGATATGAAAGTCCTTGGCTACCGCAGCCTTGTGCATGAATTTTACAGCATTAAATAAAATAAAACAAAACCGACGGACTGGACCCGCCGGTTTTGTTTTTTAGTATCAATTAGACCAAATCTTATGCGTTGATGAATTTTTAGAGTAACTGCCTGAATTGAGAGGCACATTATAAGATACTTGAGTACTTCCGTTTGGTGCAACAAGTTCTATTCTGTTTCCGCTGCTAAGCGAGACAGCTATCTGATTATAATTCCAGATACCGTTTGCTGAGTATATATTGGACTCTGCATACATATCGCAGGAAGAAACAGTTAATGCAATGGGAGACTTATTTCTGATAGTTATTATTCTAGCAGCTGAACTGCCAATACCGTTCTCTACCTTTACAATAAACTTTGTATTTTTTAACTGCTTGTTTAGTTCAACAGTACTTTCACTATCATCTGATAGTTCCAATCCATTAGCAGTTTTATTTGAAGTCACCTTAAAGATATTCTTATCTTTATCCGAATTGATCTCATAAGAGCTCATGCCTTTAGAAGCATCATTTATAGCACAAGCCGGACAATCCTTACCGGTAACTTCAATGTTGGTATTCTTTATAGAAACCGCTTGAATAATATCACAACTATCAATACCTCTGACAAAGTTTGACTTATTAGGTATATTGATCTCTGCCGGCACACTGTTGCGTGCTTTTACATTTACATTATTAAGGACAAAATTCTTACACTCATGCGAATTATCATTTGTTTTACTTGCAACCTTGATGCCATAACACTGTGAACCTGTACAGTCAACATTTACACTGCTGTCAGTGATATTTACATCTGTTGTAAGCCAGTTATTTACACCGTATGCAGAGCCGTTCTTAGCCTGTACATTTACAGAAGTATTTTTCATAAGCAACTTAGCAGCATTTTGATTACCGGAATTGTAAATACCATACACTGCGCCAGTATCTGTACTGCTCTTCTTGGTGCATTTAACTATTATCTCCGAATCGATAAGATTTAGTGTGCCACTGTTATTAGATATACCAAAGAACCTTGAATTATCACTATCATAATTTATCGCAGCGCTAATTTTCGCACATTCAATATTCATAGTACCGGTGTTGCTGATAAATGTAATGCCTTTGGATACTGTCATATCCATCTCAATACTACCGCGAAGCGCTTCAGTACCCAGTCCATTATAAGCGCTGTCTTTGATAGTCATTGTACCTTCATTATCTATTGCAGTATCAATATTGGCATAAAGGTTACACCCGTTAAGATCAAGAACAGCTGACTTATTTTTGAACAATCTGAGTTTGGAATTAATTACATTTTTCTTTGCTGTTAATTGAATAGTTGAACCGTTTTCAACTTGACCGTCGTTTATCGCACTCACCGCAGCGTTCAGATCTGCATAGTAAGTGTTTCCTATCTTAGCGCTGATGGCTGCGGTTGATGCTGTGAAGGTGCTGAATGACTTGGTCTTAAATGAGATATAACCGGTCTCAGCATTATACAGAACATCACTAATAGAACTATCAAAGTCTGCAGAAGTGCCGTTATGATAAAGCGTACAATTCGGAAGTCCGGTACCTACATACATTTTCACATCAAACGATGTGCTGTTATCATAGACTAATGATTTTCCATTATCATCTAACAAGTGAATACTATATGACTTATAAGTAGTGTTAGATGCTACGTTAAAGCCAATCGGAACATTACATTCAGATACTACTAATGTGGCAGATTTAGTTCCTTGTGTTTTGACTGAAACAACCGCTCTGCCTGTACTGTCATAACAATTAAGCTCATTTGCAAGATCGCCCTTGATGTATTGGAACGCAGACCATCTTGGAATATCAGTATCTTCTTCATCAGAATAAAATGCCTTGGAATCGTAATACTGATCGAATGAGTCCTTTTCAGCTTCAACAGAAGCCTGTGTAGCAACAAGCTTGATATCAAGCGAAATAGACGGTGCCGCAAAGCTGGGATCATACATTGTTCGGCTGCCTACTGTGCTCGGCATATATATAACAAGCGCAATGACGTGATACTTGTCTTGTTCGGAAGTATTTTCAGACACAGGCATTATGGCATCGACCATATTCTGTATATTATAGCCTAAATGGCTGGAATTTTCTCCAACCAACGCAAGCGCTTTCTGCCCTGAAAAAGCACTTGGATCGAGATTCTCTGCCAATGCATCTGATTTCTTGATAGCCGTGGTTTCGTCAAGAACAATAAAATTAAAGCTGAGATTATCGGAGAGATAGAATTTCTCACCATCTATATTTGTGCCTTCAGTTTCAGCTTTTTTAATAAGGGCAAGCTGATATTTTAAAGCAAGATTGCCAAGGTTTTTAACACGAAAAAGTGTAAGCGAAACATATCCGGGTTTATAAGAACCGGTGTTATCAATTATCTCGCTGCTGCCTTGCACATCTGCCCATGAAGAACTATTGTTTGAAGATAAGTCGACCTTTCTGAATTCAAGACCGACATTAAGCGAACCGCTCTTAATGCGGTTAGAGCTCGATACAGCAGAATCGGTGAACCATGCGTATGTATTGCCAATGAGTAACGAAAAAGATAACATAATGCACAACAAGCTGAGAAAAAGGCTTGTTTTTTTAGACTCCTTCAGCTTCCTCATTAGTATTTTAAGCATGATATCCACCTCCATCTATCTGAATTTGCGATAACATTCTAAATGTTAATTACTATTTAGAGATACTCCATGTAGTTGTGCTCTGGTTCTGAGTGCGGGTATTAATAGTGATAGTATTATGATCTGCAAGCTTAAATGCGCTGTCAGTATTGATGCTCGTACCCCAGCTTGAAAATACTCTTAATGTAATAACATTAGTAGCAGTAGCCTCTACTGTAGCGGGAATCTTAATATAGAATGTAAACGTATCTCTATTGAGCGTATTGTTGTCCTCGATAATATTATTGCCAAACTGGGGCGTTTCAAACACAAGGGTGCCTGTCGTATTTCCGTTAGTTCCATTTAATGCAGAAGCCGGAGCAAGACCATTCTTATCGCCTATCATTATTTTACAAAAGCCGGTATCGACATCTGTATTTCCATTCATAGTTAATGTAACTTTGTATACTTTTTCTTCGAATCCTGTTCCGCCGGAGTTAGTTAAATTAAAATCATCTGCGTAAGCGTTAGGCTTTGGAGCATTGGGAGAAACTGCGGTACTATCAGCATTATTAACAACTTCAACATTCACTTTAAAGCTTGACTGCTTTTCGGTAAGGGTATTCGTTCCGGATTTGATCGAAAGGCTAAAGTATGAGAATGCTGACAAACTCATCATCATAAGACAGATACCAACAAACACAACCGTAGAAACGACACGCGCAAGCATTTTTTTATCCGAAATATGTTCATTTGTATCGATCTTGAATAGTTTATTGTAAAACTTTCTCATACTGCACCTCCTCCCGGGATGGAAAATATTATTATTTCAATTTGTCAGGGGTTATCTTTCTTCTGCGATGCTGTGAAGAACAGACCAAAAGTAACCTTCGGCTCCGGTTGGAGACGATAGTTCGCTTCGTTGCCTACCTCCTCAGGCATGCGGATGATAAGAGCCATATATTTTGTATGTTTTGCATCAAGACTAAGCTTCTCTGTCTGATACTGGGCAGGAGAAGCATACTGATTGAGCGGGTCGTTTGCATAAGCTATGGCAGCGCTTCTTGTATCGGGCATACCTGTTAATGAGTCAAGCTCTGTCTCGGTATCGGCATAGACAACGCCGAAACGGATATAATCCTGAAGGTTGAAAAGCTCACCCAAGGCATTTGTGGCCTGCACAAAGCTTGTAACCTGCAATGCAACATCAAAGTCAAAAGCGACTGTGCCTTTGTTTTCCACCTTGAAATACTGTACCTTCGTATAGCCCGGTTCGTAAAGGTCATCTTCATTAAAAACTACGGTATCCTGCTCGATTTTCTTATAATCGCCGGAATCCTCCTTGTACGAAACAACAAGATCAAATTCGCCAAGATGGAACACATTCTTTAACTCGTTAGACGTATCCTTGAACCATGCTATCGTACTGCTTGTGCCCAACATGATCCATATCATCATCAAAATAAGGCTGAGAGAAAAAGCAATCCGCTTGTATGGTTTATTTGATTTTGTCATGCTTATTCCCTCCCGATTTATAAATTATAAAGTATAAGCTTATTCTTCCTGTTTTTTTCTGCTTTTCAATACTACAAAAATTACACAAACTGCTATTGCTCCGGTGATAAATGCGGCTGCTTTTGGGAGCATACTGTAATCGCCGGTTTTAGGCGGCGGAGTCGGATCCGATGATTCCACAGGAAGCTCCTCGGCCTTGAACTGCCAGGTCACCTTGCCGATATTGTTTGCGAATCTGTTGTCAAGCTCAGCAGGAACATTCAATTTCAGGTCAAGATCAACAGTACCGCCCGAATAAAGTGTGCCAAGATATATCCAGCCGTCATTATCGGCAGTAAATGCGCTGTCTCCGCTGAACATATACGGCATTTCGTTGGATGCGCTTTTAGAAAGAGTGAAGTTCAGCTTTGAAACGAACTCACGGGAAGCTTCATCTGCTCCGAGCGAGCGCACATAGAGCTTTACTTTTACATTCTTTTGCGCATCGTTGCGAACGGTGATCTTCTGCACAAGTTCATCGCCGGGCATAACGTCCTTGAAATTTTCAAAGAGGTCGTTAGGAGAATAGCTGCTTTCGGGCGCAAAGACGAAATCTCCGGCAGAACCGAGATATGTTACCTTACTGTCAGCTGCATAAGCCGTACTTACAACAAAAATCAAGGTAAACAGAAGGACTGCAAATGTAATTAGCTTCTTCATTCTGCTCACCTCTTATTCTGCCGGCCAACCGTTGGCAGCGAATGTATCAGTCCCGCTGACAGGGTTGTTCTCACTCTGAACGGCCTGCGCATCTACTGTCAGGGTAAGAGTTTTGCCGATATAATCATTATTAACCTTAGAGCCTATTATCTCTACATGAGAAAAGACCTCCGGAGAGATCTCTCCGGGCTGCAATATACCTGTATAATAATACCAGCCGTCGTGATTTTTCCAGAACTCATCATTTATATTCAATTTAAAGCAATCCTCTGAGGACAGCTCCTTAGAGTCGATGCCATAAACTACTCTCACACGTAGGTAAAATGGATGCGCGCAGATATTTTCTACAGACACGCTCTTGCCCACCACGTCGCCGGGCATAACGTACACGCCCTCCTTAGGGAAATCGAGTCCCTGGTCGGTTTTTTCGTGTATGATCATTTTCAGTTCACCGGAGGTCACAATATTTTCGGCATTGCCGATAGTTGAATAATAAGCCAGGGTCTCCTGCATAAGCAGAGAAACGACAATTGCGATAAGAGAAATAACTACCAAACGCAGCTTTATTCGTTTCATTGTGCAGCCTCCTTTCGGATATTCGAGGTTATCAAAGAACACAAGACGCTGAACCTTATGTCCTTTGATAACCCCCCACACCGGTGTGCGGTGTGGGGAGATTTTAGTATACGCATTTGCTGATCCTAAGCGCCCCGAAATGTTACTGTGCGGGTGCGCAGACAATATCTATTATTTTATTGTCTGAATCAATCAATCAATCGGTATCGGTGGGTTCTCAGTGGGGACTCCCTGAGCACCTTCGCCGCCACCAATAAAGACTTGCTGATCCGCAGGAACTCTCACACCATCAACATAGCACTCACAGAGATTCCAAATATCTGTAACATCTGTGTCTGTAGTATCAAAGAGTGTTTTGATGTTTTCTGCTGTAATCTTTACGCCATTCTTTGTGGTATTGTTGATTCTCCATACCTTCGGAACCTTATGAGAGTAAATTTCCACACCTGCATCCAGTTCACAATTCTCGATTGTGATATCTGTCCAAGAGCAGATTACACCGTAAGAAGATGACCTATGGAATTTTGAGTTCTTAATAACAATTTGACCGCCATCGCCCCAACTGTTCCAACCAGTGAAATCGCAATTATCGAAGAGCAGAGTGTCCTTCGTGGTTGAGAAATTACAAGCATAAGCTTTAGCTTCAAACTTACAACCTTCAAATGTCATGTCGCCTGTCTGTACGAGCTCATATACGCTTGACCAATTATCGTCGTTATCGAAGACGCAATTCTTAAATGAACCTTCACCCTTCATTCTAAGAATTCTACCGTCACCCTCAGTAGCCGGTGTAAATGTAACATTCTCAATATTAACATTTACTGCATTGGTTCTTCCATACCATGCACCTGCATCAACCTTTGTATCCTCCGCACTCGAGCCCTTAATCAGAACATTATCAGGAAGAGTAGCCGGAAGTTCAACTGCACCTTCACCCAAAACTACTGTATCACCAGACTTAGCGTTATTGATAGCAGCAACAGCATCAGCTGCTTTAACAACAGCGGGTTTAGCAGTTATGATAGTGAAGGGGCTGAAGGTCTTAGACCAGATTGTCAGGATACCTGTTGAAGGATCATAGAAGTAACCCTCAGCAGTGGTATTGGCAGCAGTAAGCTTAGTCATAGCTGTTGCATTGTGATAAACGACCAGACCAGTCTTGCCGGAACCAATGTTCAGTTCAACCTTCTTAAGAACAGTGTTAGTTTCAGGAGTTACCTTGATATCATAAGTTACCGCAGTATTATTATCGCCTACAGTAATACCAGTGTTCATTATGCCAGGTTCAACTGTAAGAGAAACATCAGTACCGGCATCAACAGCACCAGCAGGCATTGTCAATACAGCACCAGTTGCCGTAACAACTGTATCCGCGCCATCCACTGCCTTTGCAGAAGCAGTAGTGTTCAGGTTGCCCCACTCAGGATGATCCGGTAAACCGTTAGCCTTAGCGTCATAATCAGTACCGAAGGAGTCAGCCTCAACAGTATTCTGCATTGCGATCACCTGAAGGTCGAATGCAGGAATTTCCTTGCCCTGGAAGATGTTGCCTGCTTCTTCCTGCATCTTGAATACGAGAGTCGCATCGTCTTCTATATCCACAAGAGTTTGATCTGTCGTAGCTTCAGCAGGGGTAAGGGTATCAACTATCTGATACTGAGCACCGCCGCTGAATACATCATACAGAGTGCCGAGCTTTCTTAATCCAAGCGTTGCCAATTGAGTGTCAGTCTGTCTTGTAAGAGGCTTATTAATTTCTGAAGAAGCATAGTAAACATCAATAGCCTTTGCAAGGTTATCTGCTGCATCATTGTCAAGAGCATCATCAGAAACAAATCTCAATGTATACTTAAGAGCAAGGTTGCCATCAGTCGTTACCTTTACGTTAGCCCAATTTGTGTAGCCGGGCTCCCATCTGTCGTAATCAAATATTTTGTCCTGTGAGTTCTTTACAGAAACATATTTTTCAG
>CADBPE010000077.1 GCA_902796475.1 uncultured Ruminococcus sp. | reverse complement strand
GGGGTGAATCAAAAAACAGTCCGGTGGACTGTTTTTTGAGAGGGGACGCCCTGCGCAAGAGGGCGTCCCCTGCTGACAAGCCTGCAAGAACAAACTCCTGCCGCAAGGCAGCACATAAGGCAGCACAAGCCGGCACATAAGGCAGCATATTCAAGAAACAGCATAAATGTACATTCTGTTTCTTGAAACGCCTCCCGGCGCTGTGAAAAAACTCTTGACAATCATAGTTAGATGTGTTAAACTATTATTGGTTAGATGAGTGCAACTCGTCTGACCGATATTTTGAGTAAACGGTTAAATATATCTAATCAGAATGAGGGATACTATGAGCGTAGTGATAGTTGGCGGAAATGAATGTATGATAAGAGAATATACTGAGCTTTGCAAAAAATATAAGTGCAAGGCTAAGATATATCCGAAAATGTGCAGGGGTCTGCAAAATATCGGCAGTCCCGATCTGATGGTGCTGTTTACGGATACCATGTCGCATAAAATGGTAAGGTGCGCATTGGACGGAGTAAGACGGCTGAATATTCCTGTTGAAAAATCACATAATAGTTCAAAAGCGGCTCTCAGAAATATCCTTGATAAATACGCCGGATAAAACGTCAAATGTGAAGGAGGGATAAATATGTCGGAGGATATGCTTGTCAGGCATTGTGCGCCGACCCTGATGGGTCTGAAAACAGGCAATATGTTTTCCTGCCGCTTTGAAACAAAGGAGGACGAGCACCGCAGTCTGACGGAGATAAACCGCAGGCTTGGCGCAAAGGGACTGAGGGCTATACCGCTCAGACACCTCAACGGCTCAACTCTGGTATATCTTTACCGGCCGTCAAAGCTTGAAGCGGATCTGAACGATCAGCAGGCGATCGAAATCCTTCACGAAAGGGGCTACCGTCAGGAAAGCGTAAATGTCTGTCTTGCGGGACTGATAAAAAAGCTTCGTGAAAATGAGGATTTTCCCCATGAGATAGGGCTGTTTTTAGGATATCCGCCGGAGGATGTGGGAGGATTCATCAAAAACAGGGGAAGCGGCTGTAAATGCGTGGGCTGCTGGAAGGTTTACGGCGATGCGGATAAAGCCCGGAGGACCTTTGATAAATATAAGAAATGCACCGAGCTGTGCTGTTCTCTTGCCGCAAAGGGATACAGCGTTGAGAGTATGGCTGTATCGTGCTGAGGAGATATCGTTTTGATACTCACAGTCTATGAAGTCCGAGGACTTTTAGAATATATTATTTTTTGAAAGGAAAGTTTATATGAGCAAAATTGCAGTAGTTTATTGGAGCGGAACCGGCAACACCGAAGCAATGGCAAATGCCGTTCTGAAAGGCGCAAAGGACAAGGGCGCAGAGGCGTCGATCTTTACGGCTGCTGATTTCGGGGCAGACATGGCGGGAGAATTTGATGCAATAGCCTTTGGCTGCCCGTCAATGGGTACGGAAGAATTGGAGGACAGCGAATTTGAACCGATGTTCAATTCGGTCAGACCGCTGCTGGGAGGCAAAAAGATCGCTCTTTTCGGTTCTTATGGCTGGGGCGATGGCGAATGGATGAGGAACTGGGAGGACGACTGCAAAAACTGCGGAGCCGTTTTAGCTGCGGAGAGCGTTATCTGCAACGATGCTCCCGATGATGAAGCAGTCGCCAAGTGCGAGGCTTTGGGCGCTGCTTTGCTCTGAGCGGGAAGCGCAGAGCCGGAATTTTCTGACACATTTGACACATTTGACACATATTCCTATACCTGAGATTTTGGAGAACTATTTTGTATTTTTATTTCTTTAATTTTCGCTGAGTGGGATTTATGTGTCAGAAGTGTCAAGGCGTTTTTACTGAATAGTCCCTATAAGTGGCTGATGCCGACCGGCATTTGTAAGCGCATTGAACAGGTGTGTCCTCAAAACGCCCTGCGGGCGTTGCCATCACCCCCTACCCCCTCTTCCTAAAGGAAGAGGGGGGATTTACTTCTTAGAGGGCTTGCGCCCTCCTGCACCCTGATTCTTATATATTGCTTGACCTTATCGTATTCAGAGGTAAGCGGGGAAATTACTTTTCAGAGGGCTTGCGCCCTCCTGCACCCTGATATGATCTGTTGTATAAGACGTATTTCAGGGCGTGGGCAGATGCGTTTCCGGCTGGCTTTTTCTGTCGGCGGCAGATGTGAGATTGGTTATCCATATTCCTTTTTTTATCATAATGGCGCCTATGATCGTTTTTATAATGTCTGCGCTTTGGACAATGGCGTAAACCGTCAGAACAGGCAGGTCGGTAAGCATGGATAAAATAAGCGCTGTCGGGACGGTCACTGACCAGGAAAAAACACTGTCGAAAATAAAGGTTATCAGCGTTTTGCCGCCGGCTCTCAGAGTGAAGTACAAAGTGTTCAGAATGCCCTGTACGGGGAAGAACAGAGCGGTTATGGTGATGAATCCCGCGGCAAGTGAGCGCACCTCGTCATTTGTGTCGTAAAGCAGCGGGAAAGTGCCCGAAAGAGCGATAAGCCCTGCGCTCAGACCTGTGCAGAGAAAGGCGGTGAATATTGTCAGAATGAACGACTCCTTCTTTGCAAGGCCGAACTCTCCGGCGCCGAGCCGCTGACCTACAAGTATGCCTACGGAATGTCCCAGGGCTACGAAAACCACATTGAACAGATTGCACAGTACGTTCGAGATGTTTATTCCCGCCACTACCGAAAGTCCGCGTGTGGAGTAGCATTGCGTAAGAGCCGCAAGTCCGGCAGCCCAGAGAAATTCGTTGCAGAAGATCGGTATGGTCTTTATTATGATTTTCCGGCGTATGTCCTTTGGTACGCGCAGTGTGCGCCAGAGTCCCTGTATGAAAGGGTGCTTTTTACGGCGCAGATAAGCCCACAGCACCAGAGCGGTCATTTCAAGATATCTTGCAATGACTGTGGCAATGGCTGCGCCCCTTACGCCAAGCTGAGGGAATCCGAAATTCCCGTATATAAAAAGATAATTGAATATGATATCGGCAGCGACCGAAATTATACCGGCAGTCATGGGTTTCAGGCTGTCGCCGGTCTCACGCAGTGATGAGGAGTATATTTGTGTGACCGCCATTGCGGGAAGTCCGAGCAGCATTATGTGCAGATAATCCGCAGCATGGCTGAGCGTCAGAGCGGAGTCTATCTGAGCGCTCTCACCCTGAAGATAAAGCCCGAAAAGCAGATCCTTCCCCAAAAACAGCACTGCGATCCCGCCGACGGTGACAAAGGCGCATATAACAGCCTTCATTCTTGTTGATGCTTTTACGCCCTCGACACTGCCCTGTCCGTAAAACTGCGCCGTAAATATGCCGGGTCCCGACAGACCGCCGAAAAGCGCCAGCGTGAACACGAAAATGAGCTGCCCTACAATGGACACCGCTGTCATTGCTTCCGTACCCAGACTGCCTACCATTATGTGATCGACAAGTCCGACGGCATTGGTTATTCCGTTTTGTATCATCATGGGCACCGCTAATATCAGCGCCCGTTTTAAAGTGGCTCCCGTATTTTTCAAAGACATTTCCTTACCTCTTCCTTTTTATCCGGTGATAATGATTTTATCAAAGTTGACGGGAAAAATCAAGCGCATAATATCCAAGCCGGCGCAGCCTGTTTTGATGCGAAAGAAAATGTGACAAAAAGAGCATTAAAGTGCAAATATGCCAAAAACAGGAAACTATGCCGCTTTTATGGCGCAATAATAAAAAATATTGATTGGAAGTGTATTTTTGTGTTGACTTAATGATTTGTTTTGATTATAATTTACTTGAAGGACAGTGATTATAATGAAAATAGTATTGACAGACGCTCAGACAGTTGTGGACGGTCTTGTAAGCGCCGAAAGACTGCGGGAATTTGGCGAGGTCGAACAGTACGGACTTCTGAAATATGACGAGGTCGCCGAAAAAATAGCCGGCGCGGATATCGTTATCTGCAACAAAACGCTGATGAACGCAGGCAGTCTAAGGCTTGCGAAAAAGCTCAGGTATATCGGACTTTTCGCCACAGGTTACAATAATATTGATATTCCGTACTGCCGGGAACACGGCATAACCGTATGCAATGCAGGCTCGTATTCCACAAGCGCGGTAGCTCAGCATACCTTTGCGCTGATACTTGAGCATTACAACAAGGTCGCGCAGTACAATAATTATGTTGCCGAGGGCAGATGGAAGCGCAGTCCCACATTTTCGCCGTTTGTTTATCCTCTGAACGAGCTTGCCGGCAAGACCATCGGTATTGTCGGACTTGGAGCCATAGGTCAGGCTGTCGCAAAAATAGCCTGCGCCTTCGGAATGAGGGTGATCGCCTATAACCGCAGCAAAAAGGACGTTGAGGGAGTTGCTCATGTGGGTCTTGCCGAGCTGCTGAAGGAGAGCGATATAGTAACGGTGCATTGTCCGCTGAATGATGATTCAAAGGAGATGTTCAACAGCGGCACCTTTGCAATGATGAAGAAGGGCGCACTTTTCGTGAACACCGCAAGGGGCGGAGTCATCGTTGAAAAGGATCTGTGTGACGCTCTCAACAGCGGGCATCTGGGCGGCGCCTGCATAGATACCATAAATGTTGAGCCGATGGAAGAGGACTGTATCCTGATGCATGCCAGAAACTGCATTATGACGCCGCACATAGCCTGGGCGCCGGTTGAAACAAGAGAAAGACTGATGAGCATAGTTGCGGAAAATATCAGGGCATTTCTTGCGGGAACTCCTATAAATGTGGTGACCGGTAAGCAGTAAGAACCGCGATCGGTTTATTTCAGTATGGGTAAATTGCCGCCGCGAACAAGGGAGCGCAGGCTCTGCGCCCGGAGGAGAGAGAGGAAAAGAGGTGTCGTATATGAGCGTTATTATGACCGAGAGATTAAAGCTGCGCCCGTTCAGGGACGGCGATGCCGAGGCTATGTTCCGCAACTGGACAAGTGACGGGGAAGTAGCCAGGTTTTGTCGCTGGTATCGGCACAAGGAACTTAAAAGTACAAAATGGCTGCTGGATCTTTATCTGAAGGAAGCCGCCGAGGGTTTCGATCATCGATGGGCGATCACGCTTAAAGATGATGACGAGGCGATAGGGTCTGTCGAGGTCGTCGGTGTGCGGGATCACGACCGCTGCGCCGAAATAGGTTATGTTATAGCAAGGCGCTTCTGGAACATGGGCTACATGACCGAAGCGGTGAAGGCTGTAATTGAGGAACTTTTCCGCTGTGGATACAACGTGGTAAGCGCAAGACATCACACTGACAATCCCGCGTCGGGCAGAGTGATGGAAAAATGCGGAATGCACTTTGTCGGTATGGACAGAGAGGTAAGAAAGTTTTCGGAATATGATATGTGCGATGTGATGGTTTATGAGATCACGAAGCCGCAGCAGTTCATTGAGTGAAGCTTTGAACTGAAATTGAAAACCCCCTTCGCAGTTCACTTGCGTGAGCTGTGGAGGGGGTCGCTGTATATCTCTCTTATCTTATCACTTTGTTACAAGAGCCATTGTGTCTCTTGCGATCACAAGCTCTTCGTTGGTGGGGATAACAAAAACATCAACGGCTGAATCGGGTGTGGAGATCTTGCCTTCCTTGCCCCTTATCATCTTATTGTTGAGATCGTCGTCGATTTTTACGCCCATGAATTCAAGCGCATGGCATACGTTGCTGCGGTGTGAGCACTGGTTCTCACCGATGCCGGCTGTGAATACGATAGCGTCAACGCCGCCAAGAACTGCCGTGTAGCTGCCGATGTACTTCAGAATGTCATATTCAAGAATGTCAATGGCAAGCTTTGCTCTTGCATTGCCGGACTCTGCAGCAGCAGTTACGTCACGGTCATCAGAGGAAACTCCGGAAATGCCGAGGAAGCCTGACTTCTTGTTGAGGATGGTGTCCATAGCTTCAGCGGACAAATGCTCCTTCTCGGCAATGAAGGTGACAACTGAGGGATCAAGTGAGCCTGTTCTTGTGCCCATCATAATGCCGTCAAGAGGAGTAAGTCCCATGCTGGTGTCGATGACCTTGCCGTCCTTGATGGCAGTGATCGAAGAACCGTTGCCAAGGTGACAGGTTATCATCTTGATATCCTTAAGATCCTTGCCCATAAGCTCGGCGCAGCGGGCTGAAACGTATCTGTGAGATGTTCCGTGAAAGCCGTAGCGGCGGACAGCGTACTTCTCATAATATTCGTAGGGAACAGGATAGATAAATGCCTTTTCGGGCATGGTGGAGTGGAAAGCCGTATCGAATACCACTACCTCGGGAACATCGGAACCGAATACGTCCATACAAGCTCTGATGCCCTGAACGTGAGCTGCGTTATGGAGAGGAGCAAGCGGGATAAGACTCTCGATACCCTTTACAACATCTTCGGTGACGATAACGGACTTGCTGAACAGCGAGCCGCCCTGCACTACTCTGTGACCGATAGCGGATACCTCGTCAAGAGATTTTATAACGCCGTATTCATCGCTGATGAGAGCATTCTTTATCTGAATGAATGCCTCGGTGTGGTTGTTCATGGCAACATCGGTCTCGTAAACTCTGCCGTCGCCTGTGCTGTGCTTGAAGTGTCCGTCAATGCCGATCCTTTCGCAGTTGCCTTTTGCAAGAACGCTTTCGTCCGTCATATCAATGAGCTGATACTTCATGGATGAGCTTCCCGCGTTGATTACAAGAATTTTCATGTCGTTTATCCTCCTGTTTTTTTGATTGCAAAAATAGCTTTCTGTATATATAATAATAATACAAACCAAGAATAAATTCAACAATTTTTTATTGTGAACAGTTATGTTTTTGCGGTTTTCAGGAAAGGTGGTCTCAGATGGTCATTTCATCTCTGATATGCGAATTCGATCCGTTCCACAACGGACATAAATATCTGCTGGACAATATGCGGAAACGCGGCGCAGACTGCATAATCGCCTGCATGAGCGGAAATTTTACTCAGCGCGGAGAGCCTGCCGCTTTTGACAAGAGGACCCGTACCCGGGCGGCTCTTATGTGCGGCGCAGACCTTGTTTTAGAGCTGCCTGTGACCTTTGCCTGTGCGGGCGCCGAGCGTTTTGCCTTCGGAGGAGTGAGCCTTCTGAACGCTCTGGGCTGCGCAGAGAGTATTTTTTTCGGCTCTGAATGCGGGGATATCGGGCTTCTGAAAAGGGCTGCGGGGGCTTTGGACAATGCTTCCTTCGGAAAAGCCGTAAAGGAAAAGCTGAGCGCCGGCGTGACCTTCGCTTTTGCCCGTGAACAGGCTGTACGGGAGCTTTGCGGAAATGATATCGCCGGACTTTTCCGCTCTCCGAACAACATTCTGGGTATAGAATATCTGAAAGCGCTTTCGGCTCTTGAAAGCAGCATCATACCTGAAACCATAAAGCGCATCGGGGCTGAACACGACAGCTTTTCGGTTTCGGGAAATATTGCATCGGGTTCATATCTGCGGCAGCTTGCGGAGTCGGGCGCTTCCATAAATGCTTTTGTTCCAGACGAGGCGTCTGAGATCTTCGGACACGCAAAGGAATTTTCTCCATGCAGTATGAACAATATTGAAAGGGCTTTGCTTTATCGTCTGCGCACAATGACGTGCGGACAGCTTGCTCTTTTGCCCGATATAGGCGAGGGACTTGAAAACCGTCTGTACTCTGCCATACGCAGCTGTACATCCGTTCAGATGATACTTGAAAGCGTCAAGACCAAGCGCTACACCATGTCAAGACTCAGGCGGCTGCTCACTTATGCTCTTCTGGGCATAACAACAGAGGATATGATACCTTCTCCGCCATATGTAAGGGTGCTTGGATTTAACGGCACAGGAAGAGCCGCCCTTTCGCATATAAAAAGGACGTGCCTTCTTCCGATGATCACAAGGGCTTCCGATCTGAACGGACTTGACTCTCAATGCCGCCGCGCCTTTGAGCTTGAGTCCCGCTGTGATGATATCTATGCTCTTACCGGCAGAAATGTCCTGTCGTGCGGAGCGAACCTGACATTTAAGATCGTTACTGTCTGAATGATCGTTCGGCGCAGTCCTGACAATTTTTTAATATACCATTGTGTTTTTTATATTATTGTGTTAAAATATTAGTATATCGGAAATAAATCCATCTGTTCCGGAGGTAATTATTATGAAAAAGACATTCAGGTTAATATCGTTTTTTGCAGCGCTTTCCATTTCGGCAGTAATGCTTACCGGATGCGGCGGCAGCGGCAGCGGCGGAACGTCCAGCGGCGCATCGACTGCAATGCCTTGGGAAACTCAGAACAGCCAGACCACTTCGACCATAGAGCAGCCCTCAACAGAGCAGCCCTCGGTCACTCAGCCTTCAATAGCTGAGCCGTCTGTCGTACAGCCTTCAATAGCTGAGCCGTCTGTCGTACAGCCTTCAATAGCTGAACCGTCTGTCGTGCAGCCGTCTGTTGTGCAGCCCTCAACGGTAACACCCACAGGTCAGAAGAGCATAAAGGAAGCTCTTGAAGCTGACATAGGCGTTGCCGGTGTTGCATCTACGTTCCAGAAGCAGTTCGGCGGCGATAAGCTTGTTGTGACCGGTGAATATACCAATGATGACGCTATTGTATTCTTTATGACGCTCACCACCTATATTGATCCCAATGCGGAAACGACCAGAAATTCTATTGCTGCTATGGCTACACAGTTTGAAGGATTCAGCAGTCAGATGGCTCAGTCCATCAGTATGCTTGAAACGCAGTACAATGTGCGTCCGTTCACAATGGAATTCCGTGTATGCAATGCGGACGGTTCTGTTCTTTACACAAGAGTATTCTCCGACCAGGGCTGATAACGCGCCCGAAAATAGGTTAAAACTTCTGCTCTCCGGCAACGCTCCGGAGGGCAGTTTTTTTGTATGCTTTATAATATCAGGGTGCAAGAGTGCGCCAGCCCTCTAAGAAGTAAGGGTGTAAGAGGGCGCAAGCCCTCTAAGAAGTAAGGGTGCAAGAGGGCGCCAGCCCTCTAAGAAGTAATCCCCCCTCTTCCTTCAGGAAGAGGGGGGTAGGGGGGTGATGGCAACGCCCGCAGGGCGTTTTGATGATATGTACAAAGCCAAAACCACGCCCGCCTGCCTCTGTATGCGATAAGGAATAGTATTATACAAAATTTTAAGTCAAAAAGATAAAAAATCGTAAAAAATGTATTGAATATTTGGAAATTATTAGATATAATAAAACTGGTTATATATTCGTGTGCTTTATGCATACAGACTAAAAGAACGGAGAAATGATTATGAGAAACATTCTGTTTGTGGCTTCCGAATGCTATCCGTTTATCAAAACAGGCGGATTGGCTGACGTAGTCGGCGCACTTCCGAAAATGCTCAATAAGGACGAATTTGACGTGCGTGTTGTTATCCCTAAGTATATGTGTATACCGTGGGAGTACCGTCAGCATTTTAACTATGTTTCGAGCTTCTATATGGATCTCGGACATCTGCCGGATCATAAGTATGTGGGTATTATGGAGTATATCCATGAGGGTATCCACTATTACTTCATTGATAATGAGGGCTATTTTGGCGGCGACACACCCTACACCAACAACCTTAAGTGGGATATCGAGCGTTTCACATTCTTCTGTAAGGCGGCTCTTGCTATACTGCCCACAGTAGGCTTCCGTCCTGACCTTATTCACTGCCACGACTGGCAGGCTGCTCTTGTTCCTGTATATCTGAGAACTATTTTCAGAGACAACAGCTTCTACTGGGGCATAAAGTCAATGATGACCATTCATAACCTGAAATTCCAGGGTATATGGGATATAAAGACATTCAGACAGTTCACGGGCTTCCCGGAGTATGTATTCTCCACAGAGAACCTTGAATTCAAGAATGACGCCAATATGCTCAAGGGCGGTATCGTATTCTGCGACTATGTTACTACCGTCAGCGACACATACGCAAACGAAATACAGATGCCTTACTACGGCGAGGGTCTCGACGGCCTTATGCGCCACAAGAATCCGAATCTCTGCGGTATCGTAAACGGCATCGACTACAATGTTTACAACCCGGAGCATGACATACAGATATACGAGCATTACACCACGAAGACCTTTGAAAAGAAGGTTATGAACAAGAGAGGCCTTCAGGCTGAACTTGGCCTGCCCGTAGATGACAATAAGTTTATGATCGGTATTATCTCACGTCTTACCGACCAGAAGGGTCTTGACCTTGTTAATCATGTTATCGAGGCTATCACTGATGAGCATACTCAGTTTGTTGTGCTCGGCACAGGCGATCCCAAGTATGAAAACCTGTTCCGTCATTATCAGTGGAAGTATCCGGAGAGAGTTTCCGCAAACATCTACTATTCCGACAACAGGGCGCACAAGCTTTATGCGGCTGCCGATGCGATGCTCATGCCTTCACGCTTTGAGCCTTGCGGTCTGACACAGCTTATTGCTCTGCGCTACGGTACAGTTCCGATCGTCCGTGAAACAGGCGGTCTGAAAGACACCGTTCAGCCCTACAACTGGTACGAGAACAGCGGCACAGGCTTCTCGTTCACCAACTACAACGCTGACGATATGCTCAGCGCCATCAACTATGCAAAGACTGTATACTTCACCCAGAGAGACCGCTGGAACGAGATCGCTATACGCGGCATGGAGAAGGACTTCTCATGGGCTAATTCCGCTCATCGCTATGAGGATCTCTACCGCTGGATCATGTCCTGGTGGTAATAGGCAGGCAGACAGCCCTGCAAATATAGCTGCATAATAAAATCGTCCGGTAAACCGTCAGATCTGGTTTACCGGACTTTTTTTGTAAAGCGTATTGTTATTATTCGACAAGCGCAACGTTTTCAGGGGAAAGACGTTTTTTCAGTTCATTTATCATTACCGGGTTAGGGTCTACAAACATGGACGTCGGAGTGCGCCAGAGCTTACGGTCTTCGGTGAAGTATATGAAAAGAGGAAAGGAGCCGTCAAAAATGTCCGTTACCTGAATTGCCCTTCGGTACTCTTTGCAGTGATCGTTAGGTATCCGCAGATAAAGCCCCGGTGTACGGGTCGTCTTTTTTGCCGGAGCTTCCTTTGATGAGGCGCTTTGAGAGCTGACCTCGTCTGAACGCAGCGAACGTGTATCGGCGTCTATCTTCTTCGGCGCAGACATAAGAGTGTTGCAGATTAGCTTCTTTTCCTCGTCCTCACGGCACTGTATCACACCGCCGATCCGCAGGATAGCGCCCTCACGCAGTATCCCGCCGTATTCGGAAAGAGTTTTCGGAAAGACGATCATCTCCATTGAGCCGTATTTGTCCTCGATCTGCACAAAAGCCATCTGCTGACCGCTTTTAGTCGTTTTCAGGCGCACACCGCTTATAACGGCAAAGACGTCCACCTTTTTATCGTCGGTATAAATGCCGTTTTCGGCGTCGAGGATCTCGTTGATCCTGTCGGCGTGCAGTGCGTTTATTACATTGTCGTATTCCGAAAGAGGGTGACCGGTGAGATATATCCCGGCAGCGTCCTTTTCCATATCAAGAAGCTCCGAAGGAGAGTATTCGTCAACGGCGGGAAGCTTCGGTTCGGTGTGACCTCCGCTTACCATGCCGAAAAGATCAAGCTGACCTTCTATCCCGCTGTCCTTTTCCGCTGCTATCGTACTCAGGAACATATCCGCAGAAAGGATCATTTGTTTGCGGTTGGCGCCAAGGTCGTCAAGAGCGCCGCAGCGGATCAGACTTTCAAGAGAGCGCTTGTTCAGTTCGCTGCCGTAAAGACGTTTGCAGAAATCATAAAACGAGGTGAAGCGTCCGTTTCTTCGCTCACGGATGATCTTGTCGATAAGCGCTCTGCCAAGGTTCTTGACCGCTAAAAGACCGAATTTTATCATGCTGCCGTCAACGGTAAAGCCGGCGTCGCTGGTGTTTACATGAGGCGGGATAACGCTTATGCCGTGACGGGTACATTCGTCAGTATAGACAGCCACCTTGCCGGAATTTTCAAGAACGCTGGTGAGCAGCGCCGCAAAATATGCACACGGATAATGCAGCTTAAGATATGCCGTCTGATATGAAACAAGGGCATAGCAGGCAGCGTGCGACTTGTTGAAGGCGTATGAAGCAAAGCTTTCCATTTCGGAAAAAATGTCCTTTGCCGTGTCTTCGGGAACGCCGCGCCTTATGCAGCCTTCAACGACAATATTGCCGCCGTCATCGGTAAGACCGTAGATGAATACCCTGCGCTCCTGCTCCATGACGCTCTTTTTCTTTTTGGACATGGCGCGGCGCACGATATCTGCGCGTCCGAGAGAATATCCCGCAAGACTGCGGAATATCTGCATGACCTGCTCCTGATACAGGATGCAGCCGTATGTGACCTTTAATATAGGCTCAAGCAGAGGATGCTTGTAGGTCACTTTTTCGGGATGGTGCCTGTTCTCGATATATTTTGGAATGGAATCCATAGGACCGGGACGGTAAAGGGCAAGAACTGCGATTATATCCTCAAGATTTTCCGGACGAAGCTGCATAAGCACGTTTTTCATGCCGTTTGACTCGAACTGGAAAACACCGTCGGTATCGCCGGATGAAAACAGCTCGTACACCGCCTTATCGTTGTCGGGAATACGATTTATGTCAAAGTCGGGCTTTTCCTTTCGTATAGTCAGCTCGGCGTCATGTATAACAGTAAGGTTGCGCAGAGCAAGAAAGTCCATTTTCAGCAGACCAAGCTCTTCAAGAGTGGTCATGGTGAACTGGGTCACAACGGAATTATCGTTTTTTGCAAGGGGAACGTAGTCGCTCACAGGCTTTTCGGTTATTACAACGCCGGCTGCATGCGTTGTCATGTGGCGGGGCATACCTTCAAGAGAAGAAGCGGTGTCTATCAGCTTGTGAACGGAAGTGTCGCTTTCGTAAAGCTCCTTCAGCTCGGCGGATATGGAGAGAGCTTTTTTGATAGTCATGTTAAGGTCGCCGGGAATAAGCTTGGCTATCCTGCTGCAAAGAGGGTAGGGCAGTCCCATAACTCTGCCTGCGTCACGCACAGCGCCCTTTGCCGCCATAGTACCGAATGACGCTATCTGCGCCACATGGTCGCTGCCGTATTTGCTTATAACATAGTCGATGACCTCCTGACGTCTTTCGGTGCAGAAGTCTATATCAAAATCAGGCATGCTCACTCTTTCAGGATTGAGAAATCTTTCAAACAGAAGATCGTACTTGATAGGGTCGATGCCCGTTATGCCTATGCAGTATGCCGCAAGACTTCCTGCGCCTGAGCCTCGTCCCGGACCTACCGGTATATCGTGCGCTTTAGCGTAGCTCACATAGTCGTTTACAATGAGAAAGTAGTCAATGAAGCCCATTTCCGCAATGGTCTTTATCTCGTATTCCATTCTGTCGATAAGCGCGCGGTCGGGGGTGTAGCCGTATCTGCGGTGCAGCCCCTTATAACATTCCTCACGGAAATATTCGATATGATCTCTGCCGTCAGGAACATCAAAATGCGGCAGCTTCCTCACGCCGAATTCAAATTCCACATTGCATCGGCGGGCGATCTTTTCGGTATTCTCAATAGCCTCCGGATGTTCGGGAAACAGCGAGAGCATTTCCTTTTCGCTCTTAACGTAAAATTCGTCGGTAGGAAAACGCATCGGATTTTCCTCGTCAAGCGTTTTGTTGGTCTGGATGCAGAGCAGCACGTTCTGAACATCGCTGTCCTCACGCTTGATATAATGGCAGTCATTGGTTGCGGCAAGCGGTATATCACATTCCTCGGAAAGCCTGATGATCTGCGGGTTTATTTTTCTTTGCTCTATTATGCCGTGATCCTGCAGTTCAAGAAAGAAATTGTTTTCGCCGAAAATGCGTTTGTATTCAAGCGCGGTCTTCTTTGCGCCTGCGTAGTCGCCGCGCATAAGCGCTTTGGGTATCTCGCCGGCAAGACACGCCGAAAGCGCTATAAGACCTTCATGGTACTTTTCAAGGAGCTCCATATCGACTCTCGGCTTGCTGTAAAAGCCTTCCGTCCACGCCAAAGAGTCGAGCTTGATAAGATTCTGATACCCCGTGTTGTTTTCGCACAGCAGCACTAAATGACGGTTTTCCCTGTCAAGCTCAGCGGTCTTGTCGGTGTGTCTGCGGGGCGAAACATACACTTCACAGCCTATAACGGGGTGGACGCCGGCGGCCTTTGCGGCTTTGTAAAAATCTACAACACCGAACATTGCGCCGTGATCGGTTATAGCCACAGAATCCTGACCAATCTCCTTTACTCTGTCAAAGAGCTGATTTATCCTGCATGCGCCGTCGAGCAGACTATATTCTGTATGCAGGTGAAGATGAGCAAATCCCATTATTTTACCTCCTTGCAGATCAATGCTGTATAATGCCTATAAAAATCCGGACCGGCAGAAAGCCGATCCGATCAGTTGTTATTTGTTCCTTCTGAAATACATGTAAAGCTGACACTTTATCATGCCGTTGTATAGCTTTCTGCGCTTGTCGGCAGGACGTCCGAAGGTGTCCTCAAAGCTGTCGTCAGGACTGATTATGCTGTAGCTCCAGCCGTCCTTTTGTACGAATTTATTGCCCATGATCTTATACAGCTCTCGTGCCTGCTGCATATCGAGCAGTCTTTCGCCGTAGGGCGGGTTGCATATCACGGCGGCTCTTTCAGGCTGCGTACTGAAATCCCTGATGTCACGCACCTCGGCATGGATGCGGTTCTCTACGCCTGCCTTCTTTGCGTTTTCAAGCGTGAGGGCTACGGCTTCCGGATCAATGTCGCAGCCGAATGCCTGAAATTCCGCATCTTTGTTTATGCTGTCCATAGCGCGCTCTCTTTCAACAGCCCATACTGATGAGGGCACAGAACCCCATTTTTCGGCGGCAAAGCCTCTGCGCAGACCGGGAGCGATATTCAGCGCTTTAAGAGCCGACTCGATAAGTATTGTGCCCGAACCGCAGAACGGGTCAATTACCGTACTGAAATGACGCACTCTTGAAAGGTCGGCCATAGCAGCCGCAAGAGTTTCCTTTATAGGCGCAGCCGCCGAATTTGCGCGGTATCCTCTTTTGTGCAGACCTGCGCCGGAGGTGTCCAGAAGGATGCTGCACTTGTCCTTGATGATGAGGAACTGTATCTGGTGCAGACTTCCTGTTTCTTCAAGCCATGAAACGCCGGATTTTGAGCCGAGCCTTTTTGCTGCCGACTTTTTTATTATCTTCTGACAGTCGGGTACGCTGGAGAGCTTTGAGCTTACGCAGTGTCCCTTTACGGGGAAGGCGTCCTTTTCTCCGATGAACTCCTCCCAGGGCAGACGGTTCACTCCCTGAAAAAGATCCTCAAAGCTGTACACCGGAAATTCGCCCATAAGTATCTGTATTCTTTCGGCGTAGCGTGAGCAGAGGTTGGCTCTTGCAAGAGCGTTGAAGCCGCCCTCAAAAAGTACCCTGCCGTTTTCCGCCCTCACGTTTTCTATTTCAAGCCTTTTCAGTTCATCGGCGCACAGACCTTCAAGTCCCATCAGACAAGGTGCTGCAAACTGTATTTTTGTCATTTCATCTACCCCGCTTTTATTATGGTATCTTAATTGTAAACTATACCAAAGCAAAAATCAAGCACCCATGGTCAGCAGCAGGAAAATCAATTTTGCGCTGCGGGTCATACCGGGGGAAACCCTTTGTTGGGAACAAAGGGCTCTCCCCCGGACCCCTTTCCTGAAAAAAACTTGTGTTTTGTGACCGGAATGTCATAAAAATTTTTAAGGCTTTTTTGAAAAAAGTTTTTTGGGGGGACGGCGGAAAACTTTGGCGAATGCGGCTAAGCTTTTGATTTATTCCGACAGAGCGGGAGTTGAGGGAGTATCAAGCAGTTCTATGCTGCTGAGTGTGCGGTTGATCTTCTTAGTGCGGGTGCCGACGAGAGCCTCCAGTCCTTCCTCGGCTTTGCGTATGCGGCTCTGGGTATCGGTGAGCACTTTTTCAAATGCTGCAAATTCGGTCTTTACCTGTGAGAGGATAGTCCATACCTCGCTGCTGCGCTTTTGTACCGCAAGCGTCTGGAAGCCCATGCGCAGTGAATTGAGCATTGCCGCCATTGTAGAGGGACCGGCTACGTTTATCTTGTATGTGCGCTGAAGCTCCTCCACAAGACCGCTCATACTGACTACCTCGGCATACAGACTTTCAACCGGCAGGAACATTATGGCAAACTGTGTTGTATAGGGCGGCGCTATATATTTCGAGCTTATGTCCTTTGCGCATTTGCGGATGGCGTCTGCAAGATCCTTGCGGCACTGCTTTATAAGCTCCTTGTCGGCTGTTTCGTAGGCTTCCTGAAGGTGACTGAACGTATCGCCGTTGAACTTTGAATCAATGGGCAGATATACCGTTTTGCCATCCTCAGCGCCGGGCAGCTTTACGGCAAATTCCACACGCTTTTTGCTGCCGGGAACAGTATCGACATTTTCCGCATATTGGTCGGGTGTGAGTATCTCGCTGAGTATCGCGCCAAGCTGTACCTCGCCGAGTATGCCCCTTGTTTTGACATTGGAGAGCACCTTTTTCAGGTCGCCTACGCCCTTTGCCACGTTCTGCATTTCTCCGAGTCCTTTGTATACCTGTTCGAGTCTTTCGCTGACAAGACGGAAGGACTCGTTCATCTTGCTTTCAAGGGTCTGCTGCAGTTTTTCGTCTACGGTGCCCCTTATCTTTTCAAGCTGCTTTGTGTTGTCCTCTCTTATGCTGCGCAGCTGGGTGTCAACGGTATCGCGTATTCCCTGAAGCTTTGCTTCAAGTCCGGACTCAATGCTGCCAAAACGGGTCTCCAGCTGAATGAGCCTGTTGGTAATGTTCCTGTCCATATCTGAGAGCTGCTTTTCAACGCTTTTCTGCATCAGCGTGATCTGCTCTGACTGAGAGCTGCCTATGACCGTAAGCTGGCTCTTCTGCGCGGCAAACAATTCGCCTGTGTGTCTGGACTGCTCCGCCGAGGCGTGACTCTGACTGCTTATGAGCTGTTCGCTGAGAAAACGCATACTGTCATTCATGCCTGAGGAAATTTCCCTTTTCATTTCCGAAAGAGCTTCACGGTTCTCACGCTTTTCTTCTTCGGATTGTTCTGCAAGCTCCTGTGAAAGCTTTTCGATAAGCTGCGTATCTCCGCTGACGTTTCTTCGCTTGAATGTCAGTATTGCCAGCAGCGCAATAATGACAGCCTCCAGTATTATTATCACGATCTCCATGTTCCTGACCTCCTTTGTTTTGTCAGAACATTATACCACATAGAGCATTATCAATCAATATCGGACAATTTGATACGGGGTAATATATAGGACAGCAAATGGCGATATTGGGACATATTTCGGATATGAAATGTGTTATTATTTCAGAAGCTGTAAATGAGCGGCTGTTGTCCGGAAAAATAGACGAATAACGAAATGATCTTCAAAAAATGTGATGAATCAGCTCATTTATAGTGCATAACGAAGAATATTTTGCATTCAGGAGAGCCTTTGTATCTGCAGATCGGGATAATCCGACATTTTGTTTGTTTTTGAAGCGGTTTTTATGAGATATACGGTCAAAATTACTTGATTATTTGCACAAAAAATATTATAATAACTATGTATCGTTAAAAATCGAGCTGTTGTGAGGTGGTCGACCGTGAGTCCTGTTCCGCATGCCAAACTAAAATACCAGCAAATTACCGCAAAACTGACGAACGGGCGCAGAGCCTGCGCACCTGTGTTCGCGCTGTAAGAAAAACAAACCGAAACTGCGCTGCTCGCGGTTGGAAGATAGTAAGAACCGCGATGCGTTTGTTTCGGCATGGGCAAACCACCATCGCGAAATTGGCTGCGGCAGCTTGCCGCCGCACCCGTGTTCGCGCTGTAAGAAAAACAAACCGAAACTGCGCTGCTCGCGGTTGAAAGATAGTAAGAACTGCGATGCGTTTCTTTTGACATGGGTAAACTGCCAATGCGAACATGAAACCGGTTTTTTAACGAAAAGAGGCGTCTGAAATGATAAGCTATTACAAAACAATAGACGGAAAAATAGTTGAACTCAAAGGATATGAGCCCGGCTGCTGGGTGAACTGCATTTCACCTGAGGATGATGAGGTGCAGTACCTTCTTGATACCTTCAAGATACCGCCTGAATTGATGCGTTCGGCGCTTGATGAGGAGGAGTCTTCGCATATCGACAGCGAGGACGACACCACACTTATAATTATTGATGCTCCTATGGTGGAAAAGGTCAACAGGAACATTACCTATTCGACCATGCCTATCGCCATAATGATAACCGATAAAAATGTTATTACCATAGCTCTGGACGAGAACCCTGTGCTGAGCGAGTTTTCCGAGGGCGTGGTGAAGAATGTCATTACGGGATATAAGACCCATTTTGTGCTGCACATCATGCTCAGGATGGCAACTAAATATTTGCAGTACCTTAAACAGATAGACAAGATCAACAACCGCATCGAGCGTGAACTCAGACGTTCTGCGCAGAATAAGGAGCTTCATCAGCTCCTTGATATCGAGAAATCGCTGGTGTACTTTTCGTCATCGCTCAAGGCTGACGAGCTTACCCTTGAAAAAATAATGCGGGGAAGATACATCAAGCTCTATGACGAGGATCAGGATCTTCTTGAGGACGTGCTTATCGAGATAAAGCAGGCTGTTGATATGGCTGCCATCCATCTGAACATTCTTACAGGAACGATGGATGTGTTCGCTTCGATCATATCCAACAACCTTAATGTGATAATGAAGATACAGGCTTCCCTCACACTGCTGGTATCCGTTCCTACGGTTATATCGGGCTTCTACGGAATGAATATAGTCACCGGTCTGCCGATAGACGATTACTGGTGGTTCCCTGTGGTGCTTTCGGCGATACTTATGCTTGTGCTTTATATCATCCTCAGGAAAAAGGGTATGTTCTGATACTCAGATAAATATATATAACGGGCAGAAAATGACCTGCATCACGGGTATGCTGCCCTCAGTTTGCAGAGGTGTATTTATATGAATGAAGAAAAGCTGTTTCATATCGGAATAACAAGAGAGCAGGGCGCAAAATACGCTATACTTCCGGGAGACCCCGGCAGAGTGGAGCTTATTGCGAAGTATCTTGAAGAACCTGAAAGGCTGGCGTCCAACAGAGAGTTTACCTCCTGGGTCGGAAAGCTTTGCGGAGAGAGAGTTATCGTACTTTCCACCGGAATAGGCGGACCGTCTGCGGCGATCGCTCTTGAAGAACTGTGCGAGGCGGGACTGAACGCGGCTATTCGTACAGGGACCTGCGGCGGTATCAGCGAGGGGGTAATTCCCGGAGATATCATAGTGCCGACAGCAGCCGTCAGAATGGAGGGCACGTCAAGAGAGTATGCGCCGCTGGAATTTCCTGCGGCTGCCGATTTCGGGATAGTAAAGGCGCTGTCTGACGCCGCCGAAAAGAACGGCTTCCGTGTTCACACAGGCATCGTTCAAAGCAAGGATTCATTCTACGGTCAGCATTCACCCGAAACCATGCCCGTTGAATATAAGCTCAGGAACAAGTGGAGCGCATGGAAAAAGCTCGGTGTGCTTGCCTCCGAAATGGAGACCGCTGCGCTGCTTACGGTAGCCTCCGCAAGAGGTGTGAGGATGGGCTGCGTTCTTCATGCCCTCTGGAATCAGGAGAGAAAGAGCAAGGGCTACGAGGACAGCGACGACTTTGATCTGAGCGCGGCGATAAAAACAGCAGTAGACGCAATGAAAACCATAATCATGGCTGATAAGCAGAAGAAAGCCGTAAGCAATATCCCGCCGGTGCCCAAGAAGAGAATGATAGCGGTGGTAGGACCGACTGCATCAGGCAAAACAGATCTTGCCATAAAGCTTGCCAAAAAGTATGACGGAGAGATCGTTTCAGCCGACTCCATGCAGATATACAAGGGTATGGAGATAGCCAGCGCAAAGCCTACCGAGGAAGAAATGCAGGGCATACCGCACCATCTTATGAGCTTCATTTCTCCGAGCGAGACCTTCTCGGTATCGGATTATGTAAAGCTTGCGTCACAGGCAATAGATGATATTATTGCAAGAGGAAAGCTGCCTATATTGTGCGGCGGTTCGGGCTTGTATATACGCTCGCTTATAGACAACATTACCTTTGCGCCTGATGTTCCCGACGAACAGCTTCGTGAGGAGCTTAACGCAAGGTATGAGAACGAGGGCGGAGAAGTCCTTCTGAAAGAGCTTGCCGAATTCGACCCTGAAACAGCCGGAAAGCTTTCTCCGAACGACGGCAAAAGGATCATAAGGGCTATTGAGATATACCGTTCAACGGGCATCACCATGAGCGAGCATATTTCTCTTTCAAAGTTAGAGCCTTCGCCCTATGACGTTACCGCCATAGGTCTGACCTTTGCGGACAGGCAGAATCTGTATGAGAGGATAAACACCCGTGTTGACAAAATGCTGAAGCGTGGTCTTGTGGAGGAAGCGGAGAATTTCTATTCGTCGGAAAAGAGCGTTACTTCATCGGCTGCCATAGGCTATAAGGAGCTCAAGCCGTATCTTGACGGCAGGATAACTCTTGAAGCCGCCGCCGAGAAGCTTAAAATGGAATCACGCAGATACGCCAAGCGCCAGATAACCTGGTTCAAGCGTGATGAATACATCAACTGGATAGAGGTTGACCAGTGTGAGGATGTGCTTGCCGAAGCCGAAAGGATAATTGCAGAGCATGACAGCAAGGGCAGCGGCGAAGCGGCACAGGAAAAGACAGGATCAGCCGAAAGCTGAAATATTTAAATGAAAAGAAAAAGGGAAAGATCGTTTTAAGGAAGGAGGAGGATCATGGAAAAACAGAATAAGATTGACAAGCCCCAGCTGATGAAAAAGGGCATACTTATAGTGCTTGCGATATTGGTGGTCACATACGTTATATATCTGGTGTATGTGACGAATTTCAAGCAGGTGAAGACTATCAGCGCAAAGGAAACGATCGCTTATGACGCTGTAAACTGTGAAGCGTTTATAGTGCATGACGAAACGCTGATAAGCTTTGACGGCAACGGAGTCATTTCGTACACAGCGTCAGACGGCGACAAGGTGTCTATAAACGAGCCTGTCGCAGGCGTGTTTGACAGCGTGGCTTCCGCTGGAGCAAGGCAGGAGGCGGAAAGACTGAAATACAAGATAGACTCTCTTAAGCTGCTGCAGGCAAATTCGGGAACGATAACCAAAACCCCCGATACCCTTGACAAGAATGTCAGTTCATCGCTGATGAAGGCAAATCTGAGCATAAACGGCGGCAGCATAAGCAGCGCCGAGCTTTGCGCGGACGATGTTCTTTACTATATAAATGAAAGACAGATAGTTACCGGCAAGACAATGGATTTTACCGCAAAGATAAATGAGCTTGAAACGCAGTATAAAGAGCTTCAGACCGATCTTTCCAAGGGAAAGAAGTTCAAGGATGTGAAGTCGCCCGCAACAGGCTACTTTGTTTCGAGCGCAGACGGCTATGAAAATGTCTTCAAGGTATCCGAGCTGGAAAGCATTATGCCGGAGAATGCGGATTGGAGCAAAATAAAGCCGAATGCGGTATCCGAAAAGGTAATAGGCAAGACCATAGACGGAGTGTATTGGTATGCGGTCTGTCCGGTAACTGCCGAAAGCGCTTTGAAGATCAAGAACGCCGGCAGCATCAAGCTGGATATCCCTGTGGTATCGGCGGAAAAGATAAATGTTGAACTGGTGTCCATAAATCAGAAAACAAAATCCTCGGATGCGGTGGTGATCCTTCGGGGTACCTATATGAATGATGAAATGGCTTCTCTCAGAAAGGGAAACCTTTCGATAATCCTCAGGACCTATGACGGGATATACATTCCCAAGTCTGCGGTGCATAACGGTGAGTTCTCCCGTATCGTGGAGGACAAGGACGGGAATGATGTAAAAGAAACCAAGACGCTTACCGGCGCTTATGTGAAGATAGGCAATGAAGTGGCTTTCCGCGAGATCATTCCGGTCTATTCCGGAGAGGATTACGTTATCAGCAAGCTTGTGCCAAAGCCGGAGGAATACTTCTCAAAGAAGGTCGGAGTGGTACAGGTGTATGACGAAATAATCGTGGAGGGGGCAAATCTTTATGACGGAAAGATCATTAACCGCGCCGGCTGACAGGCTGGATGATGTCAGGAGAAACTATTTTGAGATAACCGAAAAAATAGCAAGGGCTGCCGCAGATTCAAAGCGTACAGCCGGGGATATAACCTTTCTGGCAGCTACCAAGACGGTGGAGCCGGAAATAATAAACTACGCAATATCTCTGGGACTCAGGCACATAGGCGAAAACAAGGTGCAGGAGCTGCTTTCCAAGTACGAATACTACGATCTGGAGCACAGCGACCTGCAGTTTATCGGACACCTTCAGACCAACAAGGTAAGACAGATAGTCGGAAAGGTTTCGATGATACAGTCTGTTGACAGTCTGAAGCTTGCGGGCGAGATATCAAAGCAGTCTGTCAAAAACGGGATCACTTCGGATGTCCTTATAGAGGTGAATATTGGCGGAGAGGAAAATAAATCGGGAGTCATGCCCGAAATGCTTGACGAGCTTATTGCGCAGACGGCTTCCCTTGAAAATATTCGTGTAAGAGGGCTTATGACAGTGCCGCCGATTTGCGGGAAAAAGGTCGATGTTTGTAAATTTTTTGATAAGATGTATCATTTATTTATTGACATTTCAGACAAAACATTAGATAATGTAAATATGGACTTCCTTTCAATGGGAATGTCTGATGATTTTGAGGAAGCGATCCTTTCAGGCGCAAATATGGTAAGAGTCGGTTCAAGGCTCTTTGGCGCAAGAATATACAGATAACGGAGGATATATATTATGGCAGGTTTTATGGGAAAATTCAAGAGTATGCTCAAGCAGCCCGATGAGGATATGGATTACGAGGAGTATTACAGCTCCGAAGAAGAGGAACAGGATACGCATGAGGCTGAACCGGCGCCGGCAGATGAATATGATGATGCGCCAATGGACGATATACCGTCGGCTCAGGATAATAATGTTGTAAATATCCATGACTCTTCAAAGGTACAGTTCGTGCTTTTCAAGCCTGAGACCTTTGACAAGGATGTTACTGCTATGGCGGATGAGTTTATCAAGAGAAATACGGTCATCCTTAACATGGAGCAGACCAACAAGGATGTGGGCAAGAGGATAATCGACTTCCTCAGCGGCGTTGCTTATGCGCACAACGGCAAGATCAGCCGTGTGGCGGAGGATACCTATATTGTTATGCCCAGCAATGTCAGACTTTCCGGCGAGGACGTAATGGACGAGGTGGAGAGCGATAATATTTACTTCTGATATAATAACGAATAACAGAAGGGAGCAAGCGTATGCTAACAATTGAACAGATCGAAGACGTCAGCTTCCGCAAGGCAGGCTTCAACGGCTACAAAACTGAGGATGTTGACAATTTCGTTGACGGTGTTATTGAAAAGGTAAGGGAACTCCAGCTTACAAATAAGGAACTGCAGTCAAGAGTGGATCAGCTTACCAGAGAGGTAATGAAGCACGAGCAGCAGGCTGCAACGATACAGAATGCTATAATCACGGCGGAAAATACTGCAAAGAACATAGTCAGTGAGGCGGAGCTTAAAGCGGAGGCTATACTCAGAGATGCAAGAGCAAAGTCTGAGGCAATGATAAACAGCGCCGAAGAGGCTGCTTCAAGAAGAACGAGCGAATCCGAGATAAGAGCCCAGACGATCCTTGATAATGCGCTTTCACGCTCGGCAAACAGCATAGATGAAAACAACAGGATAATAGAGCAGCAGAAGCAGAATATCATAAGGATACAGTCCGAGGTCACACGCTTCAGAGAGGCTCTTATAGATTCCTACAAGAATCATCTCAGGATCATCAACTCACTTCCCAAGGAGGAGGAGTTCAGGCAGTATCAGGCAAGTCTTGATGAGGCTTATCCCGAGGCCTATCCGGTAAGACCCGACTCTCTTGAACAGGAGATAATGGACGAGGCTGACAAGGCTGTGGAGCAGGCCAAGACGGATGGTCCGCACATAACCGTAAGCGTGGTCGATGCCGATAAGGTAAAGGAGATCGCTGAGGAGCTGCGAAACAACAGCAAGGTGCAGGCGGAGCTTGAGAGAGATCAGGAGGCCGGCAGGAGAATGCACGAGATATCCGATGCCGATGTGGATGTGGGCGAGCCTGAAATATCCGGAAATGAGCCGGAAAACGAAGAAAATGCTCAGGACGCCGAAGAAAGCGTTATCCTTTTCAAGAAGATAAGCCCCACACAGAAGGAACAGCCCGACAGCAACGCCGATGAGATAATTGCCGCCGCCAATGCTGCGGCTGCAAAGCGCAGCGATGAGCCTATGCCGGCAAGCATTGACGAGATAGGCGACGGAGCTATTTTTGGCAGTGATGACACTGAGGGCGAAAGCGCCGGTCAGACTGTCAATACGGATAACGGTTCCGCCGGTGACGGATCGGATGCTGACGATATCGAATAAAACTGAAATTTAACCAATATCATCCGACACAATACAGAGTGTCGGATTTTGGCTTGTATCAGATCACACGAAAAAAGCTAATGAAAGAGGAGAGAAAACCAATGCCGCAGGATTACAACAGCACGTTAAATCTGCCAAAGACAGACTTCCCCATGAGGGCAGGGCTTCCAAAGTCGGAGCCTGATACTCTCAGGCGCTGGGAAGAGGAAAAGATCTATGACAAGCTCATGGAGCATAACGAGGGCAAGCCCCTTTATGTTCTCCATGACGGCCCTCCGTATGCAAACGGCAATATCCATCTCGGACACGCCATGAACAAGGTGCTTAAGGACATAATCGTCAAGTATAAGAACATGACAGGCTTCAAGTCTCCTTATGTTCCCGGCTGGGATACTCACGGACTTCCCACCGAGCTTAAAGCAAGAAACAAGGCGGGCGTGGGCAACTCTACGTCTATCTCTGTTGTAGAGCTGAGAAAGATCTGCCGTGACTTTGCCCTTGGCTATATTGATGACCAGAGAAACCAGTTCAAGCGTCTTGGCGCTATCGGCGAGTGGGACAACCCGTATATCACTCTTAATCACGAGTATGAGGCAAAGCAGATAAGGCTCTTTTCCGATATGGCTTGCAAGGGCTACATTTACAGAGGTCTCAAGCCCGTTTACTGGTGTCCCGACTGCGAAACGGCTCTTGCCGAGGCGGAGATCGAGTACGCTGAGGATCCGTGTCATTCCATCTATGTAAAGTTCAAGGTAACTGACGACCTGGGCAAGCTTTCCGCCCTTGGCGCAGACGTAAACAATACCTATTTCGTTATCTGGACCACAACTACATGGACACTGCCCGCAAACGTGGCTATCTGTGTCGGTCCCAGATTCAATTACAGCGTTATCAAAAGCGGCAATGAATATTATGTAATGGCTGAGGAGCTTTACGCCGCAGCTATGGAAGCCGCAGACATCACCGATTACGAGGTCGTGGGCACGATCAAAGGCTCCGAGCTTGAATATATGAAGACTGCTCATCCTTTCCTTGACCGTACCTCTCTTGTTATCGTGGGCAACCATGTTACGCTTGAAAGCGGTACAGGCTGCGTACACACAGCGCCCGGTCACGGTGTTGACGACTATGAGGTCTGCAGAAATTACAAGGAGCTTCCTATGGTAGTGCCGGTAGACGCTCACGGCAAGCTCACCGAGGAGGCGGGAATGTTTGCCGGTCTTCAGACAGAGGACGCAAACAAGCCTATTGCCGAATATCTTGAAAAAACAGGCGCTCTCTTTGCGCTGAAAAAGATCATCCACCAGTATCCGCACTGCTGGAGATGCAAGAAGCCGGTCCTTTTCCGCGCCACAAAGCAGTGGTTCTGTTCTGTCGATGACTTCAAGGATGAGGCTATCGAGGCTATCAAGGGTATCCAGTGGATCCCCGGCTGGGGCGAGGACAGGATCACCTCAATGGTAAGGGAGAGAAAGGACTGGTGTATCTCCCGTCAGAGAAAATGGGGCGTTCCGATCCCGATCTTCTTCTGCAAGGACTGCGGTGAGCCTGTGATCGACAAGAAGGCTATGGACGCCGTTGCCGATCTTTTTGCAAGGGAAGGCTCTGATGCGTGGTATGCAAAGGACGCCAAGGATATTATCCCTGACGATATTGCCTGCCCCAAGTGCGGCTGCAGGGAATTTGACAAGGAAAAGGATATCATGGACGTCTGGTTCGATTCAGGCGTTTCACATGCTGCCGTATGCGGAGAAAGACCTTATCTGAAATGGCCGGCTGACCTTTATCTTGAGGGCGCAGACCAGTACAGAGGCTGGTTCCAGTCGTCACTTCTCACAGCTATCGCTACCAGCGGACAGGCTCCCTACAAGGCTGCTGTCACTCATGGCTGGGTGATCGACATGGAGGGCAAGAAGATGTCCAAGTCTCAGGGCAACGGACTCAGCCCCCAGGCTATCATTGACCAGTACGGCGCAGACATTCTCAGACTCTGGGTAGCGTCCAGCGACTACCATTCCGATGTGCGTATCTCCAATGATATTCTCAAGCAGCTTTCCGAGGCTTACAGAAAGATCAGGAACACTGCCCGCTATATCCTTGGCAACATCAGTGATTTTGATCCCGACAATGACATGACTGACATGAGCGAGCTGCTTCCCATTGATAAATGGGCGCTTTCAAAGCTTGATGCTCTGAATGTCAAGGTAAGGGACGGCTATGACAGATTCGACTTCCATCAGGTATATCAGGCTATCCACAACTTCTGCGTTGTTGATATGTCAAACTTCTATTTTGATGTTCTGAAGGACAGACTTTATACAGAAAAGAAGGACGGCAAGCTCAGACGTGCCGCTCAGACCACAATTTATATCATTCTTGATGCAATGGCAAGAATGATCGCGCCTATTCTTGCTTATACTTCAGATGAGATCTGGAGATTCATGCCGCACGACAAGAAGGCAAACGCCGAAAACGTGCTGTTCAACGATATGCCCGCAATGACAGGCGTTGAGCTTGACGAGAGCTTTGTTTCCATGTGGGATAAGATCCATCAGACGAGAGACGAGGTCAAGAAGGCTCTTGAGGTCGAGATCAAGAACAAGACGATCCGCGCATCTCTTGAAGCAAAGGTCACACTGAGCGCTTCGGGCGAAAGATACGATTTCCTTAAGGAAGCGGAGAAGGAACTTGCGGCTTCGTTCATCGTATCTGATGTTGAGATCGTTAAGTCGGACGAAGAGGGTCTTGGCGTCAAGGTAGATCATGCCGAGGGTGAGAAGTGCGAGCGCTGCTGGATCTTCAGCAAGACAGTAGGACAGAATCCCGAGCACAAAACACTTTGCGCAAGATGCGCAGCCGTAATAGGCTAAAACAAAGATCTGCTGTTTGAAGCAGAGGGCAAAATCAATTTTATAAAAAAGAAAAGGTCAGTGAAAGGTTACTCACTGACCTTTTTTCAATAATATATACTCAGGTGATCTTATGGTATTGACAATTGTTCTGGCGGTGGCGGCGGGGTTAGTCGTCATTGATCAGGTCATAAAATATTTTATAGTACAGGGGCTTGCGCCAAACGGCAGCGTTTCCGTTATAAACGGGCTGTTTTCACTTACCTATGTTGAAAACAGGGGCGTGGCTTTCGGCATGTTCCAGAACCATATGTGGGTATTTACAATTATTACCGGTGTGTTTATTGCTGCATTTATATGGCTTATCGTAAGCAAAAAATTTGCCGGCAAGCTGTTCTGGACATCCGCAGCCCTTATGATAGGCGGAGGTATAGGCAATCTTATCGACCGCATTTTCAGAGGTTTTGTGGTGGATTATCTTTCACTGTCGTTTTTTCCGCCGGTGTGCAATTTTGCGGATTACTGCATAACCGCCGGCGCTGTTCTGCTGGTGATAATGCTGCTGCTAATGACCGGAAAGGACGTCAAAGGCTCAAAGTCGGGCAGCACAGATACAAATGCGTCCGATCCCGCTGCTGCGGCTGAAAATACCGATGTTTCCGCTGCCCCTTCCGAAGCAGACGGCAGCGACGGCGATAACAATGACCTTCGGGGTGACGGACATGGAGGTTAAGTCATTTACGGCTTTTGAAGAAAATGCCGGCATGAGGATAGACAGGTTCATTGCGGATTCCGCGCCGGAGCTTACCCGTTCGGCGGTGGTCAGGCTGATGGAGGAGGGCGCCGTTACCGTAGGAGGAAAGACGGCAGGCAAGAATTACCGTATGCGCAGCGGCGATGTGGTCGAGCTTGTCCTGCCGGATCCGGTGCTGCCGGAAGCAAGACCCGAAAATATCCCGCTGGATATAGTGTATGAGGACGATGATCTGCTGGTCGTGAATAAGCCGAGGGGAATGGTGGTGCATCCGGCTGCCGGAAATCCGGACGGTACGCTGGTGAATGCGCTGCTCTATCACTGCGGAGATTCGCTTTCGGGCATAAACGGCGTTCTGCGTCCGGGAATAGTTCACCGCATAGATAAGGACACCAGCGGTTTGCTCATTGTTGCAAAAAATGACCGTTCACATAAGCTGCTTGCCGAGCAGATAAAGGAACACAGCTTTACCCGAAAATATCAGGCTGTTGTCGTTGGAAATCTCAGGGACGATGAGGGTACCGTTGATGCGCCTATCGGACGTCACCCGACAGACAGAAAGAAAATGACCGTTACAGCGAAAAATTCCCGTGAGGCGGTAACGCATTATAAGGTGCTTCAGCGTTTCGGCAGCTATACCCATGTTGAACTGACACTCGAAACAGGCCGTACCCACCAGATAAGGGTACACATGGCTTATCTCGGACATCCTGTGGCGGGCGATCCTGTTTACGGCGGAAAGAAATATCTGACTTCCCTTGGAGGTCAGTGCCTGCATGCCTATTATATCTCGTTTCTTCATCCCACTACCGGTCAGACGCTTACGCTTTCGGCTCCTTTGCCGGATTATTTCACAAAATTCCTTGACTCGATAAAAAAGAGCTGAAGTCCCTGCAAAAATGAATAGACCTTTGAGCATTCTGACATGCCTGCTCATAATACCGTTGTGAAATGCAAATAATATTCTATAAAAAATTTTTAAAAAAAGTCGGAGTGTCATGACTTTTTGGTTTTATGGGGAAACGTCATTTATATTGACAAAGCAGTGCCAAAATAGTAAAATTATCGTAGAGCGGTAAAAGAATTTTTGTCGATGGAGGAGACTGATATGAAAAATCGCGCATTAAAGATCATCTGCCTCAATCTGGGTATCGCTCTTCTGAATATCGTAATGTTTTCAAAGGGTCTTGTCGGACTTGCGTTCACAGGAGGAGCTCTCAGCGCTGCTTTGGCGGTTACGGTCATAGTGATGAGTCTGGTCGCTTTCTTCTACGGAAATTATGTCCTTCTTTTCAGCGAAAGGAAGGATCCGCCCGTGATACTGCTCAAGGGCAGCGAACTTTCAAAGCCTGAGGAATATATCGCTTCTCTCCGTGAAAAAAGAGGCCGCGGCGTTTTCGATGAGGAAATAGATACCGCAGTGGAGCAGATAAACAGGATGGAGGATAAGGACAGAGCTCTCGACAGCATTCTTGAGCAGTTCTTTACTCCACAGGAGATCACCTTCACACGCTTCCAGAACGCTATCAATTCGGTGCAGGCTATCTTTTTCAATAACGTCAAAAAGATGATAAACAGAATGATCATCTTTGACTATAAGGATTACGAAAAGCTGCAGGAAAAGGTGAGAATGTCCGGATACAGCACTGTATCCAAAACTGTGGATACTCAGATGAGCATTTACAGCGAGCATATCACCTATGTGAGAAGCATGGTGAGCATGAATGAGGAGATCCTTATTAAGCTCGACGGTCTGCTGCTTGAAATATCCAAGCTTGATGACCTTGACGAAGCCGGACTTGAAAACATGGCGGCTGTTCAGGAGATAAACGACCTGATAAAGCAGACAAAGTACTACAAAGGCTGATAAGACGTCCCGCAGCATGAAGGCTGTGGGATGTCCTCAGATATGAAGACAGGCTTTGCCGGAAAGTGAGGAAAACTATGAAGCCTTCAAATGGAAAAAAGATCGCAATTTTCGTTGGTATAGCTGTGGTGGTGTTCCTGGGCGTGTTTCTTGGAATAACCCTTACACAGGATATCGGCAAGTCGGAGGAGCAGATAACGACCGAAAAGGCTGAACAGACTCTCAATAATCTGTTAGGCAGCATCAAGGTGGAAACCGTTACCGCAAGAAAATCCGCAATACGCGACACCGATATTCTTTCTGAAGAACAGGAGCTTCCTGACATAAAGAGCTACCCGCTCAGCGTGACCGGCAGCGGAGAAATAAATGTGGAGATATTCTCGTCTCCTGAAAAGGCTGGCACAGGTACGGACGGCTGGCTCAATGAAGTGGCTGAGCGCTTCAACCGTGAAATGAAGACCGTTAACGGCAAGACCGTTTCAGTATCGATCCGCTCTGTTTCATCAGGTCTTGCAATGGACTATATAAAGTCCGGAAAGTATGTGCCCGAAGCATTCACTCCGTCAAATGAATTCTGGGGAAGCATGCTTTCTTCAAGCGGCATAAAAACCACCGTTATAGAGAAGAAGCTTTGCGGAAATGTAGCCGGTATCCTTCTTTCAAAGGAAAAGCACAGCGATATGGTGAGCAAATACGGTTCCGTAAACATGAAAACTGTTACAGAGGCTACTCAGAGCGGCGACCTGCTTATGGGCTACACTAACCCCTTTGTAAGCTCAACCGGACTTAACTTCCTTATCAATACGCTTTATACCTATGATCCTGACGATATGCTAAGCCAGGCGGCTGCTGACGGCTTCAAGACCTTCCAGGAGAATGTACCGCTCGTTTCCTATAACACTCTGCAGATGAGAAATGCTGCAGAATCCGGCTCTCTGGATGCTATGATAATGGAGTACCAGTTATACGTCAACGATCCCACGCTTAAAAATAACTATGTGTTCACTCCCTTCGGCGTAAGGCACGACAATCCGCTTTATGCCGTCGGTGAGCTTTCCAAGGATAAGACAGAAGCTGTAAAGCTTTTTGCACAGTATTGTCTGTCGGCGGAGTCACAGGACTATGCCAAGGAATGCGGCTTCAACCAGAACGATAAGTATATAAGCGAGCTGCCCGACAATATCAGCGGTGACAAGCTTATCAGCGCACAGAAGTTCTATAAGGAGAACAAGAACATCGGCAGACCTATTGTGGCGGTATTTGTGGCTGACGTTTCAGGCAGTATGATAGGAGAGCCTATAAATGCACTCAAGACATCGCTTATCAACTCCATGCAGTACATCAACAAGAGCAACTATGTTGGTCTTGTATCGTTCAGCAACAAGGTAAACATCAATCTGCCGATAGATAAGTTTGACCTTAACCAGCAGGCTTATTTCAAGGGCGCTGTTGAGGATCTTGCGGCTAACGGCTCCACAGCTACCTATGATGCCGTCGTCGTTGCCCTTGATATGATAAACAAGGCAAAGGAGCAGAATCCCAATCTGAAGCCGATGATCTTCCTTCTGAGTGACGGCGAACAGAATGTCGGCCATTCGCTCAATGAGATCGAGGCTGTACTCAGAGCTTATGAGGTGCCTGTATACACCATCGGCTACAACGCAAACATTGACGCCCTGAAGATGATCTCACAGATCAACGAGGCTGCTACTATCAATGCTGACAGCGATGATATCGTGTACAAGCTCAAGAACCTCTTTAATTCTGAGATGTAATGAAAAGCCTTTAGTGTAATAATGTATGATGCTCCGGAAAGCCTGATTTGCTGAGAATGTATCCGTCAGGTTTCCGGACGTCTGAGGCAATATGCCTCAATGAATGGTTACCAACGGAAAAATAATATACAGGAGGAAATGATTATGGCATTTAGTATGGATCTGCCCGACGTAGAACAGGTGAGCGAGGAAGTCAAGGAAGAGCTTGTTCCTGCTCCGGAAACCAAGGAGAAACTTGAAAAGGTCGCAGAAAGCAACACAGACCAGCTTTTTACCTTTGACCTGGGTTCTCTTCAGGACAGAAGGGAAATCGTGACATCTATCGATACCTTTGGCAATGACATTGTAGAGAAGTCTACGCAGAAGAATGAGCTGCTGAATGTGCGCCTTGTAGACCTGAGCAAAATGGGCGGCGAGAACGGCGAGATCGTAAACGGTCTTTCACAGCTTCAGACACAGATGAAGGATCTTGATCCTTCGGGCATAGATTTTGCCAAGAAGGGCTTCCTCGGCAAGATGTTCAATCCTATCAGGAACTATTTTGCAAAGTTTGACAAGGCGGATAATGTTATTGCCTCTACTATAGAGTCACTTGGCAGAGGCAAGGAAGTGCTCAAGCGTGACAACACCACTCTTGAAGTAGAGCAGCTTTCTCTGCGTGACCTGACAAAGAAGCTTGCCCAGCAGATCGAGCTTGGTACTCAGATGGACGAGGCTATCACCGCAGCCATTGAAAAGGCAAAGGTCGAAAATGTTGACGAGGAGAGGATCAAGTTTGTTGAGGAAGAGGTCCTTTTCCCGCTGAGACAGAAGATCATGGATATGCAGCAGATGCAGGCAGTTAATATGCAGGGCATCATCGCTATGGAGATCGTGCGCCGCAACAACAAGGAGCTTATCCGCGCTGTTGAACGCGCCGAGAATGTCACTGTTTCCGCTTTGAGGATAGCCGTGACCGTTGCAAGCGCACTTTACAATCAGAAGATCGTTCTTGAAAAGGTAAATGCGGTAAACGAGGCTACCAACAAGATCATAGGCGCTACTGCAAAGATGCTCAAGGAGCAGGGTTCTACTATACAGCAGCAGGCTATGGAGGCGAATATTTCCGTTGACACGCTGAGAGCTGCTTTTGCAGACACTTTTGAAGCTCTTGATTCCGTGACCGAGTACAAGAGCAAGGCTCTGCCGCAGATGAGGACAACTATTTCCGAGTTCAGAAAGCTTGCCGATGAAGGCGAGAAGCGCATAGAGAAGATGGAGGCAAGGGAAGCAGCGCTTGCCAACCGCAGCAACAATAACGCATAAGCTGCAAATATTATGATACACATTCCCGCAAGTCATAAGCTTGCGGGGATTTTTATTGCGCGCTTTAGCAGCTTTAGTGAAAGCGGCGTGAAAGATCATTTGTTCAATAGTATAAAAAAGTTTACTGTCATCATCTGAATTTGTTCTGATAATGGGAATAGTCACTTTGCTGTCACTTAGGCGGCTTATAATAACATCAGAAGGTGACGAAAGACAGTTAAAAAAATAAAAAATGACTTTGCTGTCACTTTAGAGTCACTTTAAAATTGTAAAATGACAACAGAAGGCAAGAGAAAGCCAAAATGAAAATACGCATAAGGAGTGTTTGATATGGAAATTCTCAGAACGGAAAATCTTGTAAAAACATACGGCAGCGGCGAAAATGCTTTTAACGCAGTGAACGGTATCTCAATGAGCGTTGAACAGGGAGAGTTTGTTGCAATAGTAGGACAGAGCGGCAGCGGCAAAAGTACACTTATGCACATGCTCGGCGGCGTTGACAGACCTACAAGCGGCAGCATTTTCATCGACGGCAACGAGATCAATAAAATGAATAACGATAAGCTCGCTATCTTCCGCAGAAGACAGATCGGCATCGTGTATCAGTTCTATAACCTCATTCCGATACTCACGGCTGAAGAAAATATCACGCTTCCTATGGAACTGGACGGCAAGAACGTAGACCGTGAGAGAGTTGACGAGGTGATGAATGCTCTTGGCATTTCAGATAAGAAAAAGAACCTTCCCAATCAGCTTTCAGGCGGTCAGCAGCAGAGGGTTTCCATTGCAAGAGCCATTATCAATAATCCGGCAATACTGCTGGCGGACGAGCCTACGGGCAATCTGGATTCCAAGGCTACTGAGGATATCGTGAGTATCCTCAAAATGACCAACAAGACCTTCCATCAGACGATCATTATGATAACCCATAACCTTGATATAGCCAAGGAGGCCGACAGGATAATCCGCATAAGCGACGGTAAGCTTGCAGGGGAGGGATAAGCCGTGAAACTGTTAAGAAAGCTGACTATTAAAAATCTGCTGATGAATAAAAGCAGAACGATAGTTTCTATAATAGGCATAGTTCTTTCTGTGGCGCTTATCACTACCGTAGCTTGTATCGTGTCAAGTATGGATGCTTCGACCGTTTATACAGCGCTGGTTGCCAACGGCGATTATGATTTTTATATGACGGGTGAGAATCTGACAAAGAATGACATTGATACGGTAAAGGCAAACCGCAATGTAAAGGATGTATATGCTCTCGAATTTATAAAAACATATAAATTGCTCGATCCCAAATTTCAGTATGTAAGCAACTTCAATATGTACGGAACTAATTGGAAAACACTTGC